>DAISJF010000387.1:0-2995 GCA_036821625.1 Rhodanobacteraceae bacterium | reverse complement strand
CGCGCCCCATCCGTGCGGATCGCCGCCGTCAAGATAACCCCACGCCGCCGCCACGGTGATGGCACCGGCGGCGCGACCGGCCAGCACGTCGCGCAGGTCGTCGCCGACGAACGCGGTCGCGAACGCCTCGACGCCGGCGAGCTCGCACGCGCGCAGCACCGGCGCCGGATCGGGTTTGCGGACCGACAGACAGTCGCCGCTGACGAGCGCGGCGCAGCGCGTGTCGAGACCCATCTGCGCGAGCAGCGGCCGCGCCAGCCAGCCGGGCTTGTTGGTCACGACACCCCAGGCGACTCCGCGCGATTCGAACCCTTCGAGCACCGCGTCCATGCCGTCGTAGAGACGCGTGTGCTCGACCATGTTCACCGAGTAGAGATCCAGGAACCGCGGCAGCCACTGATCGATCATCGTTTCGTCCGCGCCGGGCAGGCCGCGGCGCAGCATCGCGCGCCCGCCCGCGGACACGACTTCGCGTATCCGTTCTGCGTCCGGCGGCGGCGCACCGAGCTCGTTGCACAATGCGCGCACCGCGGCAATCAGGTCCGGCGCGGAATCGACCAGCGTGCCGTCGAGATCGAACAGCACCGCGCGAGGCGGGAGCGCGACGCTCATGCGGACTTCGACGCGCAGGCGAGATAGTTGACGGCCACGCTGCGCGTCAGCCAGGCCCGGCGCGTGAAAGGGTTGTACGCGATGCCGGAAAGGTCGTCGAGCGAAAGCCCGGCCGCGCGAAGCTCGGCAGCGATCTCGCTCGGCTTCAGGAACTGCGCATAGTGATGCGTCCCGCGCGGCAGCACGCGCAAGAGGTGCTCGGCACCGAGGATCGCTGCACCGAATGCGAGCGGCGTGCGATTCAGCGTCGAAAGAAACAGCTTGCCGCCCGGCTTCAGCAGGGTCGCGCACGCGCGGATCACGCTGCCGGGATCGGGCACATGCTCGAGCATCTCCATGCATGTGATGACGTCGAACGCGGCCGGCAATTCGTCGGCGAGCGCCTCGACGCTCGTCTCGCGATACTCGACCGTGAGTCCGCTTTCGTGCAGATGCAAGCGCGCGACGTCGAGCACGGCGGGCGCAAGATCGATCGCCGTGACGTTCGCACCGGCGCGCGCGAGCGCTTCACTGAGCAGGCCGCCGCCGCAGCCGACGTCGAGCGCGCGCGCGCCTCTGGGATTCGTACGCTCGAGGATGTAGCCGAGCCGGACCGGATTGAGATCGTGCAGGGGGCGCGATTCGCCGTCCGGATCCCACCAGCGCGCGGCGAGGCGATCGAACTTGGCGGTTTCGGCGGGGTTGACGTTGGAGCTCGGCGTGCTCATGACACCAGCATAGCGCGGATGAGGTAATGTTCCGGCGCTTCAATGCTCCGACAAGCGCTCGCGCCAGCGCCGCGCCTTCTCGCGAATCTCGTTCGGATCAAGATCCTCGAGCACTCCGTCACGCAGCTTCCGCGCGCCCGCGATCCACACGTCGCTGACCTGATGCCGCCCCGTCGCGTAGACGAGCTGCGAGATCACGTTGTACATCGGCTGCGTCTCGATCGCGTCGAGCCGCACCGCACAGAGGTCGGCCTGCTTGCCGGCCTCGATCGAGCCGATGCGATCTTCCCAGCCGAGCGCCTTTGCGCCGTTCAGTGTCGCGGCGCGCAGCGTGCTCGCGGCGTCGAGCGCGCTCGCGTCGTGCGCGACCGCCTTGGCGACCAGCGCGGCCGTGCGCATTTCGCCGAACATGTCGAGATCGTTGTTGCTCGCGCAACCGTCGGTGCCGAGCGCGACGTTGACGCCCGCACGGCGCAGCCGCTCCGCGGGACTGAAACCCGACGCGAGCTTGAGGTTCGACTCGATGCAGTGCGCGACCGAGACGCCGGCTTCCGCGCACGCGGCGATCTCGGCATCGGTCAGCTGCGTCATGTGCACGGCGATCAGGTGATCGTTGACGAGCCCGAGCGCCTGCATGCGCGCAAACGGCCGCGCGCCGTGCTCGCGTTTCGCGTTCTCGACTTCCTGCGCCGTCTCGTGCAGGTGCAGGTGCACCGGAATGTCGAGCTGATCGGCGAGCACGCGGATGCGCTCGAAACTCGCGTCCGACACCGAGTAGGGAGCGTGCGGGCCGAGACTCGTGCCGATCAGTGCCTCGCCGCGGAATTCGTCGTGGACCGCGAGGCCCTTGTCGAAGTATTCGTCGCGGCTCTTTGCCCAGGCGCTCGGGAACTCGATGATCGGCAGACCCACCATCGCGCGGAAACCGAGACGGCGATACGTCGCCGCCTGCACATCGGGGAAGAAATAGTTCTCGTTGCAGCAGGTGGTGCCGCCGCGCAGCATCTCGGCGATCGCGAGCTCGACGCCGTCGCGCACGAACTCGGGACCGATCGCCTTGGCCTCGGCCGGCCAGATGTGGTCCTGCAGCCAGCGCATCAGCGGCAGGTCGTCGGCGAGCCCGCGCATCAGCGTCATCGGATTGTGCGTGTGCGCGTTGACGAGGCCGGGCATCACCGCGTGTTCGGCGAGCTCGACGCGTTCGCGCGGCGCGTATCGGGCACGCGCGTCCGCGATCGGGAGGACGGCGACGATGCGGTCACCGTCGACGGCAACCGCGTGATCCTCGAGGACGACGCCGTGCGGCTCGACGGGGACGAGCCAGCGGGGTTCGATGAGCAGATCGATCGGCGTCACGGTGCCATCCCGTCGTCCCGGCGAAAGCCGGGAGCGACTTTGCTGTTACGGAGTTTCGCGAAGCTCAAAATCAAGATGGATCCCGGCTTTGGCCGGGATGACGATCGGGCGGGCAACACGGCGCGCGGTCCCAATCGTCATTTGACGCGCGAAACGTACTCGCCCGAGCGCGTATCGACCTTGATTCTTTCACCGTTCTGCACGAACAACGGCACGCGCACCACCGCGCCGGTCTCGAGCTTGGCCGGTTTGCCGCCGCCGCCCGACGTATCGCCGCGCACGCCGGGGTCCGTCTCGACGATGTCGAGCAGCTTGGTGTT
>DAISJF010000386.1:0-3000 GCA_036821625.1 Rhodanobacteraceae bacterium | reverse complement strand
CGGCTTCACGCTCATCGAGCTGATGGCCGTGATCCTCCTGCTCGCGATTGCGCTGACGGCGGTCAGTTTCTCGTTTTCCAAGAGCCTGCACGCGGCGCGGATCGCCGCGGCAAGTCGAGATCTCGTTGCGGCGCTGCGCTATACGCGCGGTCAGGCGATCGTGAAGGGGCAGCAGGAAGTGCTGCTCCTCAATCTCGACGACAACTCGTACACCGCGCCGAACAAGTCGCCGGTGAAGCTGCCTGCGGACATGACGCTGCGTCTGACCACGGCGGCGCAGGAAACCTCCGGGAATACCGGCGGCATTCGCTTCTTCGCAGACGGCAGCTCGACCGGCGGACACATCTCGGTGATGCAGGACCGCCGCGAGTGGCGCGTCAATGTCGCCTGGCTGACTGGCGACATCTCGCTCGACGAGCATCCCCAGTGACGAACTTACGTCGGCGAACGAAGGTCCAGATCGTCGTGAAACGAAGCCGCTCATTCGTTGCGACACGTCGGCAGACGGGATTCAGCCTGATCGAGATGGTGGCTGCGTTCCTGGTATTCGCGATCGGCATCGGCGTGCTGATGCAGGTCCTAGCGACGTCGATGCACAGCGCGCGCACGTCGTCCGACTACACGATGGCGGCGCTCTGGGCCGAATCGAAGCTCGACATCGTCGGCGTCGGCGAGCCGATCGAGCCCGGCAGCTCGAGCGGACGTTTCGACGATACCTACAGCTGGCAGCTCGACATCCAGCAGGTGGATCCGGCGAGCGTCGAGCCGCCGCCGCAGCAATACGCGACCGGGATCGGCAACACGATCCAGAGTCCGGGACTGCAGCAACGCTTCACATCCGGCGCGGGCAACCCCGGGGCAATCCAGGTCGCGCCGTTCGATATCTATCAGGTCGATCTCACCGTGTACTGGGGCGGCCGCTACGGGTCCGCGCAGCGCAGCGCGCGATTCAGCACGCTGCGCGCGATGAACCCGGATC
Source organism: Rhodanobacteraceae bacterium (assembly GCA_036821625.1). GTDB lineage: Bacteria > Pseudomonadota > Gammaproteobacteria > Xanthomonadales > Rhodanobacteraceae > Dokdonella_A. The sequence continues at coordinate 2,021 of DAISJF010000386.1, read as the reverse complement.
CGAACACGCAGATGGGAATCCAGTCCGGTCTCGGACAACAGGGTCCCGCCCAGCAGGGTGCGGGGTCCCGTCGATGAAGATCGGTCGTCCCGCGTCGGCGCGCGGCTTCACCCTGATCGAGGTGATGCTGGCGATCGTTCTGCTCGCGCTGCTCCTGGCCGGAGCATGGGGCGCGATCCGCACGGCGGTGCACGCGATGCATTCGGGCGAGGCCGCGATCGACCGCACGAATCGCCTGCGCGTCGCCGAGGAGTTCATGCGCCGCCAGATCAGCCGCATCCTGCCGCTCGCCTACGACACCGATCAGAATACCGGCACGAACTTCGTGTTCGAAGGCAGCGGCGACTTCATGCGTTTCGTCGCACCGATGCCGGGCTATCTCTCGAAGGGCGGCGCCTACGTGCAGACCTTGCAGCTCGTCAACGACCGCGGCGGCGGCAAGGCGCTCGTGTTCACGGACACGATGCTCAACGGTTTCGATCCGGACCAGAATTCGCCGTCGAACGAACCTGCGGTGCTGATCGATCAGATCCAGGACGGCCGTTTCGAATACCGCACGCTCGACGATCAGGGCGAGCTCACCGACTGGTCGGATCAGTGGGAGGATCCGAGCGTGACGCCGGTGATGGTGCGGATTCGCATCGCCATGCGCCCCGAAGCGCGCATCGAGTTTCCGGAGATGGACATTCCGCTGATGCTGGATGCCGGCGCCTCGCGCATGATGGGGCGGCCCGGGTCCGTGCTCAATCCGCGCGCGATGGGCGGTCTCAACACCGCGCGACCGAGCGTCGGAGCCAAGCGATGATGGCCGCCGCTTCTCCACGCTCGCAGGCCGGCGTCGCGTTCGTGCTGGTCCTCTGGGTGGTCGCGATGCTGTCGATCCTGCTCGGGAGTTTCGCGCTGGTCGCGCGCACGGAGAATCTGCAGTCACGACACCTGTTCGACACGACGCAGGCGCGCTACGCCGCCGAGGCGGGTCTCAATCTCGCGATATTCGAGCTGCGCAAGACCGATCCGGCCGAGCGCTGGATCGCGGACGGTCGGCCGTACCGGTTCGGTTTCGGCGACGCCGAAATCGAAGTCGCAATCACCGACGATTCCGGCAAGATCGACATCAATGCCGCCGCCAGCAACGGCGAGCTGCTGACGAACCTGTTCGTCACGCACGGCGTGCCGCTCGATCGTGCGCAGGCGCTGTCCGACGCGATCCAGGACTGGATCGATCCCGACGACGATACGCGGCCGAACGGCGCGGAGATCGCGCAGTACAAGGCGGCTGGTTTGACGTACGGTCCGAAGAACGGACCGTTCGACACGGTTTCCGAGCTGCAGCAAGTGCTCGGCATGACCTACGATCTCTACGAGAAGATCGAGCCGGGCATCACGATCTATTCGGGCCGCAGCACGCCGAGCGCGGCGTTCGGCGATGAAGTCGCATTGCGCGCGATGTATCCGGATGCCTCGCCGGAACAGATTCAGCAGTTCATCCAGGCCCTGCAGTCGCAGCCGCCGGGTGTTCAGGGGCAGACGCCGATCCTCGCGCCCGACGGTTCGCCTGTCATGGCAGGTGGTGGCGGCCTCACGTATAGTGTCAAATCCCGTGCCAAGCTGCCGAACGGCGCCAGCACGATCCTGGATGCCACCATTCGCATGGGTGGGGTCAGCGCGGCCGGTCGGCCGTTCGTGATCCTGCGCTGGCGGGATGGGGAAGCCTCGTAACTCTCGTGAATCCCGTTCTCGACAGACAACTGGCTCGTCTGCGGACGCGTCTTGCCAAGACGCCGCTGCCGGGCTTCTTTTCGTGGTGGGGCCGCCAGCTCGTGGCGTGCCTGCCGCCGCGCTGGCGCGCGCTCGTCGAGGAGCGCTCCGAATCGTTGCTGATCGATCCGCGCGCAAGCGAAACGATCGTCTGGCGCGAGCGCGGCGATCGCACGGCGGAGTACGGTCGGATCGCGCGCAGTCTGCCTGCCGAAGCGCAGGCGGCCGAATTCCAGCGACTGCGCGCCGCCATTGACGATCCC
>DAISJF010000385.1:0-3005 GCA_036821625.1 Rhodanobacteraceae bacterium | reverse complement strand
TCGCGATCGTCGGTTACGGCACAGCCGGCCAGGCCGCCGCGATCCTGCTGGCGCGCGCCGGGCACGCGCTCGAGATCTTCGAACGCAGCGACGTGCTGAAGCCGGTCGGCGCCGGCTTCCTGCTGCAGCCGACCGGGCTCGGCGTCATGGCCGCGCTCGGGCTCGGCGACGCGGCGATGGCGCGCGGCGCGCGCATCGAGCGCCTGCACGGCGAGAACGCGCAAGGACGCATGGTCATGGACATGCGCTACGCCGATCACGCGACCGACAGTTTCGGCCTCGGCATGACGCGCGGCGCGCTGTTCGATCTGCTCCACTCCGCCTGCACGAACGCGGCCTCGATTCGTACCGGCATCCGCCTCGACAGAACGAGCGACAATGGCCGCGGCCTCGTCGACGATGCCGGCCGCGAATACGGTCCGTTCGATCTCGTCGTCGCGGCCGACGGCGCGAGCTCGGCGCTACGGGCGTCGAGCGGGCTCGCCGTGCGCGATCCGGTCTATCCGTGGGGCGCGATGTGGTGCCTCCTGCCTGCCGAGGGCTGGCCACATCGTGCGGAGCTTCGCCAGCGCTATGACGGCACGCGCACAATGCTCGGCGTGCTGCCCGTTGGGACGCGGCCCGATCGCGGCGGACGCTGGCTCACTTTTTATTACAGCCTCGTCGGTTCGCGCATCGACACGTTCGATGCCGAAGCGCTCGCGACGATGCAAAGCGAGGTCGCCGCCGTCTGGCCCGAGCTCGCCGAGCGCACGCGCGCGCTGACCGCACCGGCCGCGCTCAATCGCGCGCGCTATCGCGATGTCGTGCTGACGCAACCGTGGCGCGGCCGAACCGTGTTCATCGGCGACGCCGCACACGGCATGAGCCCGCAACTCGGCCAGGGCGTCAACATGGCGCTGCTCGATGCGGAAGCACTCGCCGATGCGCTCAGAAACGAAACCGACGTCGAACGGGCGCTTGCGCGCTACGCGCACGCGCGTGCGAGCCACGTTGCCGTCTATCAGGCGCTAAGCCGCTGGCTGACGCCGCTGTTCCAGTCGGACCACACGTTGCTCGGCCCGCTGCGCGACGCGTTCTTCGGTCCGTTCGGTCGCTTCCCCGGCGCACGGCGCGAGATGCTCAGGATCCTGACCGGCACGAAGCGCGGCTGGGGCTCGTAGGCGGAATCGACCTTCGCTCGTGCAGATGGGCCGGCCCGCAGTGACGCGCGGCACGCTGCCTGTGCCAGAATCACCTCGGGGGGATGGTCATGGCCGTTGAATCGGGTCGGGTGCCTGCCTTCGCGCAGGGTCGTTCACCATGAGCGCCCGGCCGTCGTTTCTTTCCGAGCTCCGCCGTCGCAACGTCCTGCGCGCCGGCGCGCTCTACATCGGCGCGATCTGGGCGCTCGCTCAAGGCATCGCGCAACTCGGCCCCGCGTTCGGAGCACCGGACTGGCTCACGCGCTGGTTCGCGATTGCCGGCGTCATCGGCTTTCCGTTCTGGATCGTGTTCGCATGGTTTTTCGAGCTGACGCCCGAAGGCCTCAGGCTCGAGCGCGACGTCGAGCCCGGCGCGTCGATCACGCACCACACCGGCCGCAAGCTCGACTTCTGGATCATCGGTGTGCTCGCGGCGGCGGTCGTTCTGCTGCTGACCAACCAGCTCGTCTCGCGCCGGACTGCGGCTTCACGGATTTCCGACCAGTCCGTCGCCGTGCTTCCGCTGGCCAACGAGAGCGGCAACCAGGACGAGCAGTATTTCTCCGACGGCCTTTCCGAAGACCTGATCATCACGCTGTCGCGTTTCGCCGGTCTCAAGGTCATCAGCCGCAACTCGTCGTTCCAGTTCCGCGCCAGCAAGGACGACAGCCGCACGATCGGCGCGAAGCTCGGCGTCGCGCACCTGCTCGAAGGCAGCGTGCGGCGCGTCGGCGATGCCGTGCGCGTCAGCGCGGCGCTTGTCCTCGCCGTGGATGGAAGCACGGTGTGGTCGGAACGGTACGACCGCCCGTACCGCGATCTGTTCGCGCTGCAGGACGAAATTTCCGGCGCCGTTGCCGGAGCGCTCAAGGCGAAGCTGCTGACGAGCGGCCCGCTGCTGGAGCAGACGGACAGGCCGCCGAGCGGGAATCTCGATGCGTACAACGCGTACCTGCAAGGCAACTTCTATCACGCGCGCGCGACCGAGGCGGATCATGAGAAGGCTGCCGCCCACTACAAGACGGCAATCCAGCTCGATCCCGACTACGCGGCGGCGTGGGCCGGGCTGTCGGCGGAATGGACAGGCTATGCGCAGCAGTTCCTCGAAGGCGATGCCGCCAAAGCGGCCTATGTCGAAGCCCGCAAGGCTGCCGACAAAGCGGTCCAGCTGCAGCCTGATCTTGCCGCGGGATACGCCGCGCGCGCGACACTGCTGCGCAATGCGGATTTCGACTGGGCCCACGCCGAGGCCGACAGCCGGCGCGCCGTGGAGCTCGCACCGACCGACGGCGGCGCCAAGTTCTCGCTCGGCGTTTCGCTGGCCACGTTTGGCCGGCTCGACGAAGCGATCGTGCTCACGCGTGAGGCGATCGGGATCAACCCGTTGCGCGCGAGCTGGCACAACTGGCTGGCCGCGTACCTGGCGTCGCTCGCTCGCCTCGATGAATCCGAAGCGGCGATCCGCAAGTCGCTCGCGCTCGATCCCACCGGAACGGGCTACTACGAGCAGTTGACGATCATCGAGATCCAGCGCGGCGACGCGGCCGCCGCATTGACAGCGGCACAGAGCGAACCGGAAGGCTCGTGGCAGGATTTCGCGCTGGCGCTGGCGCGCCAGATCGGCAGCGACCGCGCCGCTGCGGATGCCGCGTTGCAAAAGCTGATCGAAAAGGACGCCGCGCTGGCGCCGTTCCAGATCACCGAGGTCTACGCGTTGCGTCGCGACGCGGACAAGACGTTCGAGTGGCTCGATCGCGCGTGGGCCGACCGCGATCCCGGCATCGACGGCCTGCTGTTCGATCCCTTCATTTTGCGTTATCG
>DAISJF010000384.1:0-3016 GCA_036821625.1 Rhodanobacteraceae bacterium | reverse complement strand
GTGTCGTCCGTCAGCGGAATGCCCGCGCGACGCCAGTACGACTGCACGCGGAGTCCTTCGGCCAGCGCGCGATAGTCGAGGTATTTGCGGTGCCAGCCGCGCCGGTTGGCCAACGTCACGATATAGCCGCCGATCGCGAACAGCACCAGGAACACGTAGAGCATGTTGTCCTGCGACGGCACGTTGTCGTAAACCGCGAACGAGATCGCCATCAGCGCCGCCAGCGTGTACAGCACGCGCATCGCCAGCACGACGCGGCGCTGGAAATGGATCGCGAGCCAGTCCGCGGCCCGGAACAGACGATCGATCGCATCGCTGGCCGCCTTCCCGGTGGTATCCGCGGGCATGAGGCCCGGATGCGTCTGGATCTTCGCCGCGTACTTCGCCGAATCGAAGTTGAACGCGTCGGCGTGCGCGAACATCGCGTGGAACGCCTCGGGCATTGGCCCGTCGCCCGGAATCATCGCATCGCCGGTACGCCACGCGGTGTCGAGCGCACGCAGCGAAGGCAGCGGCGCGCCGTCGGGCCGATCGCGCGAGCAGACGATCTGATACGCGAGCCGCTCGCTGCCGTAGCCGAGCGCACTGCGGCGCTCGCGGCGCCGCTCGCCCGGCGCCGGCCGCACGCCGCTGAGATGGTAGCGCACGATCTGCGCCGTGCCGCCGAAGGACGCGGACGACTTGCCGTCCCAGATCGCGAGCAGCAGATGGCAATGATCGGAGACGTATACGCCGGCCTCGGCATAGTGCGCGTCGCGCGCGTGGCCTTCCGGCGAGTCCTCGCCGGTGCCGAGCGCCGAGCCCGAGAGATGCGGCACCTCGACGACGAGGTCGGCGGCATCGCAAAGCGACTCGAAGCGGGAGCGGGCGGCGGTGTCGGAAAAATCACGCGCGTACTCTGCGCGCGCCATCGGCAACGCCGCGATCAGCCGTGCGCCGGCGCCAAGCGCTTCTTCGGCGACGAGCTGATCGCCGCCCTCGGCCAGCGATGACAGCACGACGAGCGGCATCTCGGGAAACTCCCCGGAGAGATGCTCGAAAAGCGTGCGGATGCGGCCCCGGATCGACTCCAATTCACCGCCAACGAGATCGCGGTGACTGGTGACGCCGATGAGGAGAGGTGCGGCAAACGCGTGCATGCCCGGGAGAATTCCGCCGCCGCTGCCAGGTCGCCTAGCCGCGCGTCGTCGCGATCAGGTTCGCGAGCTGGCGGAAGCTTGCCATGCGTTTCGCTTCGGCCGATGCGCCGTCGAGCGTGCGCTGCGCCTCGTCCAGGCTCGCGGCACGATGCGCACGCTCGGCCGCGTTGTCCGAGCGCGCGATCGCGTCGACGCAGAGCGCGTAGGCGAAATCGCCGCGAAAATCCGTCTCGGCCGCGCCCCGACGCTGCTCTTCGCGGTAGTACTCGAGCGCGGGCGCGAGCACCGTCAGCGCCTCTGCGCCGCGACCCTGCATCGCGATCGCGTGCGCGAGAAAGGTCGCGTCCTGTGCGCGTCGCTGGCGCGGGTCGCTCTCGGAGGTTGGATCATCCGCAACTTCGACGAGTTTGCGCGCGAACGCCTCAGCGTCGTGATAACGGCCGAGCCGGATCGCCGCTCGCGACGCCGTGATGTAGCTGTTGCGCAGGATGTTGGTCTTCAACACCTGCCCGGACAAATCGTCTTTCGGGACCTCAACGGCTTCGGTGCGCTCGAGGACTGCCGTTGCGTTGGCCAGGGCCGCCTGCGTCGAACCTTCGAGGAGTTGAACGTAAGCCAGGATGCCCTTGCCCGGGTCGGCGAGAAGCGGTCGTCGTACGTCGTCGGCGGAAATTCGGCTGAGGAGCTCTGTCGCATCCCGCTCGAATGCCTTGAGCGAGGCCGCTGCGGCCGTGGCGTCGCCGGTTTCGGATTCGAGAATGGCGAGGCGGATCCAGTGATACCAGAGCACTGTTCCGAGACTCGACGGCCGCCGCTTGTCCTCCCCGAGCGCCAGCACGGAACGCTGGGTGGCGATCGCCTGCGTGATGTCGCCGTTCTCGAATTGCCGGTCGGAAAGGGCGGCGAGCGCCAGTGACCAGCGCTGCCATGACGTCACGTCGGAGGGATTGAAGCGCACTTCGTTCTCGCCGGAGAGCGCCGCGCGTTGGGTGTACTCGATCGCACGCGCACTATCATGCATGCGCGCCGCGAGTCTGCCGAGCAGCTCGGCGGCGTACGAGCGGTCGGACAGCGCATGCAGATCGCCCGGGCGCTGCACGAGGACCTTTTCGGCTATGTCGTACACCTCGGTCTCGAGCTGCTTCGCCTCGTCGACGCGACCGAGCGAGAGCAGGTGCCGCGCCTCGGAATCGGCGGTGTCGGCATACGATGCCGCGGCATTGAGGTCCGTGAGGTCGAGCGCGCCGAGTCCGACGAGAACCTTGCGGGCTTCGTCGCAGATGGCGACGGCCGCCTCCCGGGGCTGGGTGTGGCTGTAGTAGTTGAGCGTGTCCGCATAGAGCTTGCGCGCTGCGCGCGGCGGATCCTGTGCATATACGAGCGGGCGCAGGAGGCGCGCGGCTTCCTCGAGCTGCGCGACCGTTCCGCGTCCGTTGGCGCTGATGACGGTGTAGCCCTGGCTGAAAAGCGCGAGCGCGAGGCCATAGGTGACGGGTTCGCTGCGATCGCCGCCGTCGTAGAGCGCGCGGAACACTTTTTCCGCCTCGCCCAGATGTTTGAGTCCCTGTTCGATGTTGCCGCTGTATTGCTGGGCCGCACCTTCGCGCGCAAGCGCCATTGCGCGAAATACCTGCGTGCGCGGCGTGACCAGCTCCGGCGGCAGGCCGTCGTAATAGTTGACGGTCATCTCGGCGAGCTTGCCGAGCGTTTCGAGCCGGCCGGTCGGCTCGAGCTCGGCGTAGAAATCCTCGATCAGGAAGCTCACGAGCTTTTCCGCCTCGCTCCGCGATTTCTGCGCTTCCATCTCTGCGACGTGCGCGCGGCGCTGGCTGATCCATCCGTACGCGGCGCTCGCCGCGGCGATGATCATCAGCACG
>DAISJF010000383.1:0-3019 GCA_036821625.1 Rhodanobacteraceae bacterium | reverse complement strand
TGCTTCTTTTCGCTTTCGTAAGCCATCGCGATGTTGCAGTCGGCGAGGAATGCAATGTCGCCGCGGGTCGCATCGCGGATGTCGATGGCCGTCATCATTGTCACCGCTTCCTGCGCGAGCTGCCGAGCTTGCGCGTGATCGTGTTCCGCCCGAGCCCGAGCGCCTTCGCCGCGTTCTGCCGATGGCCATGCTGCGCGGCGAGCGCGGTTTCGAGCAGCACGCGCTCGAACTCGGCGTGCGCGGTCGCGTGAATGCCGGTTTCGCCGCTCGCGAGCGCGCGCTCGGCCCACACGCGCAATCCGATCGTCCAGTCGGCGACGGACTCGCTCGCGCCGCCTTCGACGATCGCCGGCGGCAGATCGCCGACCGCGATCTCGCGACCGGGCGCGAGCACGGCGAGGCGCTGGCAGAGATTCTCGAGCTGACGCACGTTGCCGGGCCACGCGTAGTCGCGCAATGCACCGAGCGCGGCGGGCGAGAATCGCTTGCCGGCAGCGCCCGAAGCTGCGGCAGCGCGTGCGAGAAACTGCTCGGCCATCACCGGAATGTCCTCGCGCCGCTCGCGCAGCGGCGGCAGGTGCAAGCGCACCACATCGAGCCGATGCAGAAGATCCGCACGGAACTCGCCGCGCGTGACTTTCGCGTCGAGATCCTGATGCGTCGCCGCGATCACGCGCGCGTCGGCGCGGATCAGCTCGCGTCCGCCGACGCGGTAGAACTCGCCGGCGGCAAGAACGCGCAGAAGCCGCGTCTGCAGCGGCAGCGGCATGTCGCCGATTTCATCGAGGAACAGCGTACCGCCGGCGGCCTGCTCGAAGCGCCCGGCATGGCGCCGCGCGGCGCCGGTGAACGCGCCGATTTCGTGGCCGAACAACTCCGATTCGAGCAGCTCGGCGGGAATCGCCGCAGTGTTGAGTGCGACGAACGGGCGCGCGGCGCGCGGACTCTCGCGATGCAGCGCGCGCGCGACGAGCTCTTTTCCGGTCCCGGTCTCGCCGGTGATCAGCACGCTGAGCCCGCTCGCGGCCACGCGGCCGATCGCGCGGAACAGCTCGCGCATCGCGGGACTGCGGCCGACGAGCTCCGCGTCGCTGCCGGCGCTTTCCGCGACGGACGCCGGCATCGGCCGCGCATGCGTGACGGCGCGCTCGGCGGCGGCGACGGCCTGATCGAGATCGAAGGGCTTGGGCAGGAAGTCGAATGCGCCGTGGCGATAAGCCGCCGCCGTCGATGCGATGTCGGTGAATGCGCTCATGACGATGACCGGAAAGCGCGGCTCGGCGAGCGCGATGCGCTCGAGCAGCTTGAGGCCGCTGATGCCCGGCATGCGCACATCCGTGTAGAGCACTGCGGGTGTCTCGTCGGCGAGCGCCGCGAGCGCGGCTTCGGCATCACCGAACTCGCGCGGCACGAAGCCGGCCTCACGCAGCGCGGCGCCGAGCACGAGACGCACGCCGCGATCGTCGTCGACGATCCAGACGGAAGGCTTCGACTCGCTCGCACCGATCATGCGAACTCCGCCATGTGCGCGGGCAGCGGCATCAGTCATGACCTCCTTCGTCGGAAACCGGCAGCCGCATCGTGAACACGGTCGCGCCCGGACGGCTGGTGTAGATCAGCTCGCCGCCGTGCTCGCGCGCGATCTCGCGCGCGATCGCAAGACCGAGGCCCGTGCCGTCGGGCCGACCCGAGACGAGCGGCTCGAACAGCGTTTCGGCGAGCTCGGCCGGTACGCCGCGGCCGTCGTCGGCGACGTCGATGCGCAGCGCGAGCCTGAGCGTGCGCTCGCCGATCCGCGCCGCGTGCTCGGCCCGCGTGCGCAGCACGAGATGCTGTGCGCCGGCTTCGATCGCATTGCGCGCGAGATTGAGCAGCGCCTGCTGCAGCCGATCCGCGTCGGCATTGGTCGCGGGCAGGCTCGGATCGTAGTCGCGACGGACCTCCGGCGCCGATGCCTCCGTCGCAACGAGCGCGGCGATGCGCTCGAGCGCTTCGTGGATGTTCGTGCGCGCGAGGCGCGGCTTTGCGCCGGCGCGGAGCAGGCGATCGGACAGCGTCGCGACGCGATCGACCTCGGTCATGATGAGCTCGGCGAGTTCGATCTGCGCCGGTGCTTCGAGATGGCGTCGCAGCAGCTGCGCGGCGCCGCGCACGCCGGCGAGCGGTCCCTTCACCTCGTGCGCGAAGCCGCGCAGCGATTCGGAAAGGCGCAGGCTGTTCGTCTCCGTACCGGGCGACTGCACTTCGACCAGCACGCCGTCGTCGATCGGCGTGAACGCGACGTCGGCGGCGCGATCGCCGATCGCGGTGCGCAGCCGCGCGTCGCGCAGCCAGACGCGGCGCTGCTCGCTGCCTGCGCGCGCCGCCGCGTCGACGAGTTGGGGAGGTCTCGCGTCGAGCACGGCGACCGGCTCGCCGCGCCAGTTGCGCGCGCCCGAACCGAGCCATTCGCACAGCGACGGATTCGCCGCGCGGACCGTGCCGTCGCGAGCGAGCACTGCCATCGCAGTGGCGCACTGGTCCATGAAAGACCAGGCTTCGACGGCGCGCTGCCGCGGGCTCGGCAGCGGGTCATGTGCATTCATTGCACCATTCTAGTGCGTGACGCGCCCCGCGGGACCCTCGGAATGCCCGCCTGCCCGTTTCACGCGAGGTCTTGCGCGCCGCTGCGCATCGGAAGGCCCGTCGTGAGATGGCGTTTTACGTCCGATTGTTGTCCGGAGCGGTGCTCGCCCGGGGCTGCGGCTGGCCGCAGGATGGCGTATCTTCCGAGCACCGGAGTCGCCAATGTCGCGTACCGAAACCGCCCTGATCGTCATCGATGCCCAGGAATCGTTCCGCCAGCGCCCGTACTGGAGCGACGCGGATGCGCCGGCTTTTTTTGACCGGCTGCAGGCCCTGATCGACGGCGCGAAGGCGCGCAGGCTTCCGATCGTGCAGGTGTTCCATGTCGAGGAGGCCGGTGCGTTCTCGCTCGCGAGCGGCCACGTGCGCACGATGGCGCCGCTCGCGATCGCGC
>DAISJF010000382.1:0-3022 GCA_036821625.1 Rhodanobacteraceae bacterium | reverse complement strand
TGTGCCCGACCATGTTCTCGTTGACCAGCACCGGCACGTGCTGACGGCCGTTGTGGATCGCGAGCGTGAGACCGACCATTTCCGGCACGATCATCGAACGGCGCGACCAGGTCTTGATCGGACGCTTGTTGTTGGAGGCGCTCGCCGATTCCACCTTCTTCATCAGGTGGTGATCGACGAACGGGCCTTTCTTCAGTGAACGTGCCATGGCTTAGCCTCGACGATCCCGCACGATGAACTGCGTCGTGCGCTTGTTCTTGCGTGTCTTGTAACCCTTGGTCGGCATGCCCCACGGCGACACCGGATGCGGGTTGCCCTGTCCGGCGCGGCCTTCACCGCCGCCGTGCGGATGGTCGACCGGATTCATCGCGGCGCCGCGCACGGTCGGCCGCACGCCGCGCCAGCGCGAAGCCCCGGCCTTGCCGAGCTTCTCGAGGTTGTGCTCGTTGTTGCCGACTTCGCCGATCGTTGCGCGGCACTCGGCCGGCACCTTGCGCATTTCGCCGGAGCGAAGACGCAGCGTCGCGTAACCCTGCTCGCGCGCGACCAGCTGCGCGGACGCGCCGGCCGAACGCGCCATCTGCGCGCCCTTGCCCGGCTTCATCTCGATGCAGTGAACGGTCGAGCCGATCGGAATGTTGCGCAGCGGCAGCGAGTTGCCGATCTTGATCGGCGCCTCGCGGCCCGACATCAGCTGATCGCCGACCTTCGCGCCCTTCGGCGCGACGATGTAGCGGCGCTCGCCGTCGACGTAGCACAGAAGCGCGATGTGCGCGGTGCGGTTCGGATCGTACTCGATGCGCTCGATGCGGCAGGCGATGCCTTCCTTGTCGCGCTTGAAGTCGATCACGCGGTAATGCTGCTTCGAGCCGCCGCCCTTGTGCCGCGTCGTGATGCGGCCATAGTGGTTGCGTCCGCCCGTGTTGGCCTGCGCCTCGGTCAGCGGCGCATGCGGCGCGCCCTTGTGCAGTCCCGGCGTGACGACGCGCACCATCGAGCGGCGTCCTGCGGAAGTAGGTTTGACTGTGATCAATGCCATGGGTGCTTCACCTTAAGCCTTGGCCGACACGTCGATCGTGTGACCTTCGGCAAGCCGCACATATGCCTTGCGCTTGCTGCCGCGCGTGCCGGAACGGAAGCGGAACGTGCGCGCCTTGCCCGGCGCGTTGACCACGTTCACGGTGTCGACCTTGACGCTGAACAGCTCCTCGACCGCCGCCTTGATATCGGCCTTCGTTGCGCCGGCCGCAACTTCGAACACGTATTGATTGGTTTCCTGCAGGCGCGCGCTCTTCTCGGAGATATGCGGCGCACGCAGCACGCTCATCAGTTGCTCTTTCATGCCAGCCACTCCTCGACGCGCTTGACCGATTCGACGGTCATGACCACGTGGTCCGCGCCCACCAGCGACACGGGATCGAGCGCGGCCGCGTCGACGACGTGCACGTACGGCACGTTGCGCGCCGCGAGAAACAGCGCTTCCGGCGCGTTCTCGGCCACCAGCACGACGCGGCCATCGACCTTGAGCTCGCCGAGCTTGCTGACGAGGCCCTTCGTCTTCGGCTGCTCGACGCCGAACGAATCGATCACCTTGAGACGGCCCTGACGATTCAGCTCCGAAAGGATCGAAGCGAACGCGCCGCGATACATCTTCTTGTTGACCTTCTGCGCGAAGCTGCGCGGACGCGCGGCGAACGTGACGCCGCCGCCGACGAAGATCGGAGCGCGATAGTCGCCGTGGCGCGCACCGCCGCCCTTCTGCTTCTTGAATTTCTTGGTCGTGCCGGACATGTCCGAGCGCGACTTCTGCTTCTTCGTTCCGGCGCGACCCGCATTGCGATACGCAACGACGACCTGGTGCACCAGGTCCTCGCGGAATTCCTTGCCGAACACCGCGTCGGACACGGTGACGGGCTTGGCGCCGATGACATCGAGTTTCATCGCGTCGTCTCCTTACTTCGTCGCTTTCACGGCCGGACGGATGATGACGTCACCGCCCGCCGCGCCGGGGACCGAGCCCTTGATCGCGATCAGATGACGCTCGTTGTCGATCTTGACGACCTCCAGATTGATCGTCGAACGACGCACGGCGCCCATGTGACCGGCCATCTTCTTGCCCGGAAACACGCGGCCCGGCGTCTGGCGCTGGCCGATCGAGCCCGGCGCGCGATGCGACAGCGAGTTGCCGTGCGTCGCGTCGCCCATCGTGAAGTGGTGGCGCTTGATCGTGCCCTGGAAGCCCTTGCCCTTCGAGATGCCCGCGACGTCGACCATCTGACCGACCTTGAACACCTCTTCGGCCTTCAGCTCGCCGCCGACCGCAAACTTGCCGATCTCGTTCGCCTCGACGCGAAACTCCCACAGGCCGCGACCCGCCTCGACTTTCGCCTTCGCGTAGTGACCGGCGAGCGGCTTCGTGATCAGCGCAGCGCGCTTCGCGCCGGCGCTGACCTGCACCGCGTTGTAACCGTCGGTCTCGACGGTCTTCACCTGTGTGACGCGGTTCGGCGTCGCTTCGATCAGCGTCACCGGCACCGAGCGGCCGTCGTCGGTGAAGACGCGGCTCATGCCGCATTTGCGGCCAACCAATCCGATACTCATGGTCGTATCTCTCTTGTTCGGGAATGAGGAATGGGGAATGGGGAATCGGTCAAAGCTGAAACAACGTTGCTTCTACTATTCCCTAATCTCGATTCTCTATTCCCAGCCCTCAATGCAACTTGATCTGCACGTCGACCCCGGCCGCGAGGTCGAGCTTCATCAGCGCGTCCACGGTCTTGTCGTTCGGATCGACGATGTCCAGCACGCGCTTGTGGGTGCGCGTCTCGTACTGGTCGCGCGCGTCCTTGTCGGCGTGCGGCGACGTCAAAATCGTGTAGCGCTCGATCTTGGTCGGCAGCGGAATCGGACCGCGCACCTGAGCGCCCGTACGCTTCGCCGTCTCGACGATCTCGCTTGCGGAGCGGTCGATCAGGCGATGATCGAAGGCTTTCAAACGAATTCTGATTTTCTGGTCCGCCAT
>DAISJF010000381.1:0-3044 GCA_036821625.1 Rhodanobacteraceae bacterium | reverse complement strand
GGTGTTCGTGCCGTTCGCGTTCACCGAGGCCGACAAGGCGGACGAGGGCCGTTTCACCGGCTTCTCGCAGGGCATCGGCCGTCTCGCGCCGGGTGCTACGCCGGCCGACGTCCGTGCGCAGTCGGACGTGATCGTCCGCCGCAACATGCAGCGCATTTCCGCGAGCGGCGGCGCCAACAGCAACTGGTACGCGCAGATCGTCGAGGCGAACGGCTACACGATCAAGGCGACTCCGCTACGCGAATATTTCGCGGGCTCGCGCGTGCGCGAGCTGCCGCTGATCCAGTTCGCGGTCGCGCTGGTGCTGCTGATCGTCTGCGCGAATGTCGCGAATCTCATGCTGGTGCGCTGGTCGGCCCGGCAGAAGGAGCTCACCGTCCGCTCCGTGCTCGGCGCCAACCGTTCCCGCATCGCGCTCCAGCTGCTCGTCGAGGCGATGTTGCTCGCGCTGATCGGCGGGGCGCTTGGACTCGGTCTTGCGCTGGCCGGCGGCCAGGTCGTGGCGGCGTCGGGACTGCTGCCGGACTGGGTCGGCGTCGCGCCGAGCCTGCGCATGCTCGCGTTCGCGCTCATGCTTTCGCTGCTGACCGGCGCGCTGTTCGGCGCGCTGCCGATGCTGTCGCGACCGACGGCCGAATCGCAGGGAGGCCTCTTGCGCGAGAGCGGCCGCCTCGCCGGCGGCGGCCGCGGCGCGCGGCTGACCCGCAACGCGCTCGTCGTGATCCAGCTCGCGCTTGCCGTCGCGCTGCTCGCCAGCGCGGGCCTGCTGCTGCGCAGCTTTTCGCGCATCCTGCAGCAGAATCCGGGCTTCGACAGCGAAGGCGTGCTCACCGCCGCGGTCGCGTTGCCGGATGCGAAATATCCGGACGATGCCGCGCAGGCCCGCGTGTTCCGGCGCATCCTCGATGCGGTCCGGCAGGTCTCGGGCGTCAGCTCCGTCGGCCTCACCACGACGCTGCCGTTCTCGAACACGAACGCGGGCCAGATGTTCCGGATCGTGGGCCGCCCGGCCGAAGGCGCGCAGCTGCACGCCGCGCTGCGCCGCGTCGATGAAAGCTATTTCACGGCGATGGGCATTCCGCTCAAGCAGGGTCGCATGTTCACACGCGCCGACTGGAATCCGAGCTCGCGCGACGTGATCATCGACGAGCTGTTTGCGCGCAAGCATTTCCCGAACGGCAACGCGGTCGGCAGCATGCTGTATATGGGCTCGTCGGGCGATTCCGACACGTACACGATCATCGGCGTCGTCGGCAACGTGCATCACGGCAACCTGGCCGCCGATCTCAGCAAGGAAACGTTTTATTTCGATTTTGGCTCGCGGCCCAACCCGTGGGGATGGCTGGCCGTGCGCACGAACGCGCCGCCGGCGAGCCTGGTCGAGCCGCTGCGCAGGGCGATCCTGTCCGTCGATCCGGACCAGCCGCTGTTCAACATCGAGACGCTCGATCAGCGCCTGCACAACTCGCTCACCGGCCGGCGCGTGCCGATGCAGCTGATCGGCCTGTTCGCCGTGCTCGCGCTCGTGCTCGCCGCGATCGGCATCTATGGCGTGCTCGCGTTCGCGGTCGCGCAGCGCACCGGCGAATTCGGCGTGCGCATGGCGATCGGCGCCGACGCGGCGCGCATCCGCAAGGAAGTGCTCGGCGACGGCGCCCGGCTCACCGCGCTCGGTCTCGGCGTCGGCGTGCTCGGCGCGTTCGGTCTCGGTTTCGCGCTGCGCAGCCAGCTGTTCGGGATCGGCGCGATCGATCCCGAGAGCCTGATCACGGTCGTGGCCGTACTCGCGGTTACGGCGCTCGCGGCGTGCTGGCTGCCCGCTCGGCGCGCCTCGCGCACGGCGCCTCTCGAAGCGCTGCGTTACGAATGAACGTCGGTGGATAGGTGAAATTGGGGATGACTCCATGAGGAACGGCTCGCTGCGCCACGATCTTGCCTTCGCTTTGCGCTCGCTGATGGAGCGGCCGGGGTACGCGCTCGTCGCGATCCTGACGCTCGCGCTCGGCATCGGCGCGAATACCGCGATCTTCAGCGTCGTCAAGACGGTCCTGCTCGACGCGCTGCCGTTCCGTCAGCCGAGCCGGCTCGTCGCGATCGCGCAACGCAACAGCGACGCCGACAGGAATCCGGTCACCGTCGGTTATCCGACGCTGCTCGACTGGCAGCGATCGGTCCCGTCGCTGGAAACCGTCGCCGCAAGCTCGGACTGGACGCCGAACCTCGCTGCGGATACGGGCGCAGAGCTCTTGAACGGCCAGAGCGTCACGCGCGACTTCTTCAAGGTGCTCGGCGTGACGCCTGCGCTGGGACGCCTGTTCACCACGGACGAGGATCAGCCGGGCCGCAACGACGTCGTCGTCATCAGCAACGGCCTCTGGCAGCGGCGCTTCAACGCCGATCCGAGCGTCGTCGGGCGGCGCGTTGCGTTCGGCGCGCGCGCGTACTCGATCGTCGGCGTGCTGCCGGCGGGCTTCACGCCGCTGCTGCCGGCGACGCGCGGACGGCCGCCGGACATCTGGCGCCCGCTCGGCTACGAGGCGCCGAAGCCGCCCGCGTGCCGGGACTGCCTCCACCTGCAGGCGATCGGCCGGCTCACGGACTCGGCGACGCTCGCCTCGGCGCAGGCCGAGCTCGACCGCCTCGCGCCCGTGCTCGCGCGCGAATACGCCAACGACTATCCGTCCTCGATGCGCTTCGAGCTGCACCCGCTGCGCGATGCGCTGGTCGGCGACGTGGATCGCTCGCTCTGGCTCGTGTTCGCCGGCGTCGGCATCGTGCTGCTGATCGCGTGCGTCGACATCGCCGGCCTCATGTCGCTGCGCGCGGCGTCGCGACGCCACGAGCTCAGCGTGCGCGCGGCGCTCGGCGCGGCGCGCGCGCAGCTCACGCGCCTCCTGTTCGCCGAGAGCCTCGTGCTCGGCGTCGCCGGCGGCGCCGCCGGTGTTGCGATCGCGTTCGCGCTGACCCGATTGATCGGACGCCACGGACCGGCGTCGATCGCGCGCCTGCAGGACGTCCACGTCGACGTCGGCGTGCTCGCGTTC
>DAISJF010000380.1:0-3050 GCA_036821625.1 Rhodanobacteraceae bacterium | reverse complement strand
GGCGGCGAGCAGGGTTGCGGTCATTCGTGTCATTGATCGTTTCCTTGGTGATTCATGTCTTGCGCGGCTTGTCGAGCCGTGCTTCGGTCGCGCGCACCTGGAACAGCAAATCGGTAGAACGCAGGTAATCGCGCAACCCTTGTGCCGGTTCGACGGACGAAGACGGCGTCTGGTTAGCGAGCGAGATCAAGACCGGCTCGAGCTGGCGCAGGAAATCGGCGAGCTGCGTATTGCCGGCGCGCGCCGCCGCGAGCGCATAGAGGCGATTCGATTCGACGAGCGAGGCGGCGAGGTCGCGGTTCGAATCGAGCAGCGTCGCGCTGTCGCTGTTGCTCGCGGTCATCAGCACGCCTTCGGTCGCGCGAAGATGCGCGGCGACGTACGCATCGAGCACGCGTGCGGCCGCGGCATCGGCCTGCGACGCTGCGAGCGCGGGCGCCTGCGGTGCGCTGTGTCGGCCGGCATAGAAGCCGATGCCGATCGCGAGCGCGATCGCGGCGGCGGCGGCGAACGCAAGACGCGGCGGATTCAGCCACGCGTCGAGCCGATCGCGCCACGAAGCGGGACTCGGCGCGGCGGGTTTGCGCAGACGCGGTTCGAGGCGGCGCCACAAGCGCTCGTCGAAACCCGCGTCGGGTTCCGGTTCCGGCAGCCTGTCGACGCCGGCCAGCGCGCGCTCGATCGCAGCGTAGCGCCCGCGCAGTTCGGCCGACGCGTCCAGCGTCGCAGCGATTTCGACGAGACGCTCGGCGCAGAGGCCGTCGCGGTAGTGATACAGAACGAGGTCGTCGTCGCTGATCGGGTTCATGTCGGGATGCTCCATTGCGCCTTCACACCACCGGCTCCAGCACCGCGCGCAGCTTGCGCACGGCGCGGAAGATCGCCTGCTTGCTCGCACTGTCACTCAGCGAAAGCGTTTGCGAGATGTCCTCGATCGAGCAGCCTTCGTGATGGCGCAGCACGAAAGCGGCGCGCTCGATCGCGCTCATGCGCGCGAGCTGGGCCTGGATCTCGCGTCCGAGCTCGGCGCTCGATGCATGTCGGTCCGGTCCGGGCGGGCTGTCGAATGCGTCGGCAAGCAGATCGGATGCTTCCTCGCCTTCCGGCAGCGCGTCTTCGACGCGGTGGCGCTTGCGCATCTGCTCGAGCGCGGCGTTCACGGCGATCCGGTGCAGCCAGGTCGAGAACGCCGAGCGCCCGTCGAAATCGCCGAGGTGGCGATACGCATTGAAGAACGCCTCCTGGACCGCATCCTCGGCCAGCGCCTTGTCGCCGGTGATCCGCGCGCAGACGCGAAACAGCGCGCCCGAATGCGCCTCGACCAGGCGCCGAAACGCAGCCGCGTCCCCTGCGCCCGCCTGGGCGACCCAGCGCGCTTCGTCGTTTGCCATGTGCCTAGGATGCGCCCGAAGCGGTTCCGGTTAGCAACGTTGCGTGGAGGCCGCAACGAACGCCGCCGGAGAGGCATCAGCCGCGACGAGGCGCTTCCGGACGGAACGCGGCAGAAGCCGCTCCTACGACGATCCGGCCGGAAGGAGGCCTGCTTCGCGCGCCTTGTCGATCCGCACCGCGCCGCCCGGATCGGCGATGTTGTAGACGCCCGCCGCGCCGTGGTCGATCGCCAGCAATGCCGCGCGGGCCGCCGCCTCGACGTGCAGCGGTGCAGACCCTGCCCGCGCGCCGGCGTCGGGCCCGTGGAGCTGGCCGTAGCGCAGGACGATGCCTTCGAGAGGCGCGTCGAGCACAGCGCGCTCGAGCGCGACGACGCCACCGACGCTGATGGCGCGGATGCCTTGCGCGCCAAGATCGAGCGGATCGGCTTCCGCGTGCGGCTCGGGTCCGGGCGCGTACGCCCATGCGATGCTCTGCGCGACGAGGCGCCGCGCGCCGGCCGCTACGGCGGCGGCGACGAGATGGCGCGTGCCCTCGCTGCGAAGGCGCGCGTTGCGGCGGATCGCATCGTCCATCTTCGCGGGATCGAGGCCGCGCGGCAGGTCCGTCAGCTGATGGATCACGATCTCGGGCTTCGCCGCGGCCACGATGCGCGCGAGCGCATCGCGGTCGAACACGTCGACGATCACGGGCTCGACGCCGAGCGCGCGCAGCTCTTTCACCTTCGTTTCGCGGCGCGTCGTGCCGGTCACGTCGTGGCCTGCATCGCGCAGCATCGCCGCGAGCCGCCGCCCGATCACGCCAGTCGCGCCCGCGAGAAAAATCCGGTAGCCCATCTCAGACGTCCTCGTTCGCGCGGCTCAGCGCGATGTCTCGATCGAAAATAGCGGCATGCACGCCGATTGCAACGTGCGGGACGAGGCGGAGTTGCGACTAGGCGCCGCGGTCGGTGCGCAGCGCTCGCGCGGCTCGCGCGTCGCCGGCCGAGCGCCGGCCGACCAGAACGCCGAGCGCGACGATGCCGAGCGCGACGACGACGGCACCGGCCGCCGCAACGCCGCGCGGAGCCGGTTCGCCGAGGAGCAGCACACCGAGCAAGGTCGAGAACAGGATCTCCGCCGCCTGCATCGCCTCGACCGCGCCGAGCGCGGCCGCGTCGTGCTGCACCATCGCGGTCGCCTGAAAGAACAGGATCGTCGCAATCGTGCCGGCGAACAGCGCGACGCCGGCCGCGAGCCCGATCTGTGCCGGCGGCGGCGCTCCGGCAACGCTCGCGGCGTACGCGACGACGATCCACCAGAACGGCTGGCTCGCCAGCGTCATGCCGAACACGCGCTGCGTCGCGTTCAAGGTTTCGCCGGTGCGCTCGAGATGCAGCAGGATCTTCCGATTGCCGAGCGGATACAGAAACGCGGCCGCGGTCACGCTTGCGAGCGCGAGCCACGCATCGCGATCGAGACGGCCGCGGAAATGGCTGAGCTGCATCAGTGCGACACCGCCGACGATGACGGCGCCCAGCGCGAGCGCACCGCGCGGCAGGCGCGACCGCGCATCGTCGTAGATCAGCGGCGCGAGCAGCATGCCGGCGATCACGGTCAGCTGGAACGTGCCCGCGACGAGCCACGCCGGCGCGTAGGCGGCCGCCCAGGTCAGGCAAA
>DAISJF010000379.1:0-3054 GCA_036821625.1 Rhodanobacteraceae bacterium | reverse complement strand
GGCGCCGATGGATGATGCTGAAGACGACGGGAACGAAGAACAGCGTGGCGATGGTGGCGAAGACGAGGCCGCCGATCACGGCGCGGCCGAGCGGCGCGTTCTGTTCGCCGCCTTCGCCGAGGCCGAGCGACATCGGCAGCATGCCGATGATCATCGCCAGCGCGGTCATCAACACCGGACGCAGACGCACGAAACCCGCTTCGAGCGCGGCCGCGGTCGCGTCGCCGAGTTCGTCCAATTTTTCGCGCGCGAAACTGATGACGAGCACGCTGTTCGCGGTCGCCACGCCCATGCACATGATCGCGCCGGTCAGCGCCGGCACGCTCAGTGTGGTGTGCGTGGCGAACAGCATCCAGACGATGCCGGCGAGCGCAGCAGGCAGCGCGGTGATGATGACGAACGGGTCGCCCCACGACTGGAAGTTGACCACGATCAGCAGATAGATCAGCACGATCGCGCCGAGCAGGCCGAACAACAGGCCCGAGAACGCGCTGTTCATCGTCTTCACTTGGCCGAGCAGGGCGACGGTGGTGCCCTTGGGCTTGTCCTTGGCGTTCGCGGCGATGATGTTCTGGATCTCGCCGGAGATCGCGCCGAGGTCGCGGCCCTGGGTCGTCGCGTAGATTTCCACGAGCGGCTGGATGTCGTATTGCGAGACGACGCCGCTCGCCGCGCCGCGGCTGATCCTGGCGATGCCGCCGAGCACCTGCGAGGTGGTCGCGCCGGGCGCGTTGAACGGCAGATTCTGCAGTTCCTCGAGCGTGTCGACGCGATACTGCGGCGTCTGCATCACGATCGGATACGACACGCCGTTCTGCGGATTGAGCCAGAACGTCGGCGCGACCTGCGAGGAGCCGGCGAGGTTAACGACCAGGCTGTTGGTCACGTCGCGCTCGGTCACGCCCGCGTATTGCGCGCGCGAGCGATCGACGTCGACGTTGAGCGTCGGCGCGGCGAGCGTCTGCTGGATGCGCGCGTCGGCCACGCCGGGCACGCGGCGGATCTGGTCGAGCAGCTTGTTGGCGTAGGCGAAGTTCGCGCCGAGATTGTTGCCGCGGATCTGCAGGTCGATCGGCGCGGGCGAGCCGAAGTTGAGGATCTGGCTGACGATGTCGGCGGGCAGGAACGAGAACGTCATGCCGGGGAAGCGGCGCGGCAGTTCTTCACGCAAGCGCTTGACGTAATCCTGGGTCGGCGCGTGGCCTTCATTGAGTCCGATCGAGATGTCGCCGTCCTGTACGCCGATCGTGCCGGTGTTGTTGTAGATCGTGTTGATGCTCGAGATGTAGCTGCCGACGTTGTCGACCATCACGCCGATCTCGCCCGCCGGAATGATCTCGCGGATCGCCTTCTGCACGTCCGCAAATTTAGCTGCGGTCTCCTCGACACGTGTGCCGACCGGCGCGCGCGCGTGCATGAGAATCTGGCCACCGTCGACGGCGGGGAAGAAATTACGGCCGACGAACGGCAGCAGGAGAAACGACGCCGCGATGAAGACGAGAAAGCCGCTGACGAAGATCCGCCGATGCTCGATCGCGAACGCGAGCAGGTCGTGATAGTTGCGGCGAAGCTGGAGAAAGCGCGCTTCGAACGCGCGCTGGAAATTCACCAGCGGATTGCGCGAGCGCGGCGGATGTTCGATCACGTTGTCGTGCGCGTCGACGTGCGGCGCGTGCTTGTGCAGCAGGTACTTCGCCATCGTCGGCACCAGCGTGCGCGAGAGGATGAACGAGCAGATCATCGCGAAGATGACGGCTTCGGCCATCGGCACGAACAGATAGCGCGCCACGCCTTCGAGGAAGAACATCGGCACGAACACGATGCAGATGCAGAGCAGCGAAACGAACGCCGGCACGACGATCTGCGAGGCGCCGTCGAGAATCGCGGTTTCGACTTCCTTGCCGTGTTCGAGATGGTAGTTGATGCTCTCGATCGTCACCGTCGCCTCGTCGACGAGGATGCCGACGGCGAGCGCGAGGCCGCCGAGCGTCATGATATTGAGCGTTTCACCGAACGCCGCCAGCGCGGCGATCGCACCGAGGATCGACAGCGGGATCGACGTCGCCACGATCAGCGTCGAGCGCCAGCTGCCGAGGAACAGCAGGATCATCAGGCTGGTCAGCGCCGCGGCGATCACGCCTTCTTTGATCACGCCGCTGATCGCGTTGCGCACGAACATCGACTGGTCGCCGACCGGTTTGACTTCGAGCGTATCGGGCAGGCTCGGCGCGACTTCCTTGAGCATCGCCTTGACGCCGTCGATGATGTCGAGCGTCGAGGTCGCGCCGTTCTTGAACACGCTCATCAGCACCGAGCGGCCGCCGTCGACGTGGACGATGTTGGTCTGCACCGCGTTGCCGTCGCGGACGTTGGCGACGTCGCGCACGTAGACCATCGCGCCGTTGACCGCCTTGATCGGCAGGTTGGCGAGATCGGCGATGTCTGACGGCGCGTTGTTGAGGTTGACCGCGTACTCGAGGCTGCCGATCTTCTGCGTGCCCGCGGGCGTGAGCAGGTTCTGCGCGGCGAGCGCGTTGGCGACATCCTGGCCGGTGAGGCCGCGCGATTGCAGCGCGGCCGTATCGAGATCGATCTGCACCTGGCGCTGCTTGCCGCCGAACGGCCACGGGATCGCCGCGCCGGGCACGGTGACCAGACGCGTGCGCAGTTGGTTCATGCCGAGGTCGGCGAGCGCCGCCTCGGACAGGCCCTTGCCGGACAGCGCCAGCTGCAGGATCGGCACGGTCGATGCGCTGTAGTTGAGGATGAGCGGCGGCGTCGCGCCCGGCGGCATCTGCTTGATCAGCGTCTGCGAGATCGCGGTGACCTGCGCGTTGGCGGTGCGGATGTCGACATTGGGCTGGAAGAAGATCTTGATGATGCCGACGCCGTTATAGGAATTGGCGACGATGTGCTCGATGTCGTTGACGGTCGTGGTCAGCGCGCGCTGGAACGGTGTGGTGATACGCCCGGACATCTGGTCCGGCGGCAGGCCGGTGTACTGCCAGACCACGCCGATCACGGGGATGCGGATGTCGGGAAAGATGTCGGTCG
>DAISJF010000378.1:0-3058 GCA_036821625.1 Rhodanobacteraceae bacterium | reverse complement strand
CGCTGGTGTGGACGGTGCTGCCGGCCGTGCTGAACGCCAACGTCTGCGTAGGCGCGCCGTACTCGCAATCGCTGAGCTCGGCCCTGAACCAGTTCATCTACCTGCAGAGCGCGCCGCTCGGAACCCCGGTCGTCTCGTTCTACGCCGCATTCGTCCGTCCGATCGTCGGCCCGCCGCCGAGCCTCAACGAGCCTGCGGTCGCGTTGACGGCATTGTTCGAGCCCAGCATCACCGCGGTCGGCGGCGATGCGTTCACGGGCGACGACGTCGCGTTCGGCTTCCTGCCTTCGTCGACCGGCTTCCCCTGGATGGGCCAATAGGCCGAATAAGCACGATGGCCGGCACTCCGTTGCCGGCGGTTCGGCTGCGATCCGGCGTAAGCTTGCCTCTCGTTCTTCTTTGACGGCGGCCTCCGCGCCGCCGGATTTCCGTTCGTGAAACGTCCTTTCGACACCCGGCTGACCCTCGAGCACTGGCTTGCGGCTGCGGAAACCACCGGATCCGCCGATGTGCTCGTGCGCGCGTGCCGCGTCGCCGACGCGTGCGCGCCCGCGCTCGGCGCGGAGTGGACGCGCCGCGCTCCGCAGCTGCTGTCGACGCTCGATCTGATCCGCGAGCTCGGCGTCGGACCCGAAGCGCTCGCCGGTTGCGTGCTGCACGCCCTCGTCGAATGCGGCGCGAAGCCCGACGACGTCGACCTCGCCGCGTTTCCGCACGAAGTGCGCAATCTCGTCGAAGGACAACAGGCGGCCGCGCGCGTCTGGTCGCTGTACGCCGCGCGCGGAAGCGCCGGCGGCACCGAAGGCCTGCGTCGTTTGCTGCTCGCGATCATCCGCGACCTGCGCGTCGTCTTCATCCTGCTCGCGCGCCAGCTCGTGCAGACGCGTGCGGCGTCGGACCTCCCGGACGAGGAGCGCCATGCGCTGGCGCAGCTGACCGCCGACATCCACGCGCCGCTCGCGAACCGGCTCGGCATCTGGCAGCTCAAGTGGGAGCTCGAAGACCTCGCGTTCCGCTACCTGCAGCCGGACGTCTACAAGCGCATCGCGCAACTGCTCGACGAGCGCCGCGGCGCTCGCGAAAGCTGGATCTCCGAAGCGAAGACCGCGCTCGAGCGCGCGCTGAGCAAGGCCGGTGTCAAGGCCGACATCGCCGGCCGGCCGAAGCACATCTATTCGATCTGGCGCAAGATGCAGAAGAAGGGCGTCGAGTTCTCCGATCTCTACGACGTGCGGGCGCTGCGCATCCTGGTCGACGACGTCGCCAACTGCTATGCCGCGCTCGGTGTCGTGCATTCGCTGTGGGCGTACATTCCCGGCGAATTCGACGATTACATCGCAAGCCCGAAGGGCAATCAGTACCAGTCGCTGCACACGGCCGTGATCGGCCCGCACGGCAAGACGCTCGAAGTGCAGATCCGCACGCACGAGATGCACCGTCACGCCGAGCTCGGCTTCGCCGCGCACTGGCGCTACAAGGAAGGCGGCGGCGCCGACGCGAGCTTCGAAAGGAAGATCGCGTGGATGCGTCAGCTGCTCGAGAGCAAGGACGCGCGCGAGGACGATGCGGCGCTGCTCGCCGGGTTCCGCACCGAGGTCATCGAGGATCGCGCCTACCTGCTCACGCCGAAAGGGCAGGTCATCGATCTTCCGCGCGGCGCGACGGTGCTCGATTTCGCGTACTCGATCCACACCGACGTCGGTCATCGCTGCCGCGGCGCGAAGGTCAACGGCCGCATCGTGCCGTTGACGTTCCAGCCGGCGAGCGGCGATCGCGTCGAGATCCTGACCGGCAAGACCATCGAGCCGCGCCGCGACTGGCTGTCCCCGCATCACGGCTATCTCACCACGCACCGCGCGCGCGAAAAAGTGCGCACGTGGTTCAAGCGCATCGATCATGCGCAGAACCTCGCCGCCGGTCGCGCGCTGCTCGACCGCGAGCTCAAGCGCCTGGCATTGCACCAGGCCAACATCGACGGTCTGCCGGCGCGCTTCCAGCTGCGCACGCAGGAAGATCTGCTCGAAGCGCTGGCGCTCGGGGACATCTCGCCGGGCCAGGTCGCGCGCGCGCTGCACGAGTCGCTGGCGCCGGCGGTTCCTGCCGCGCCTGCGGCACCGACGCCGCCGCGCGCGCCACAACGCAGCAAGGACGCGATCGTGATCGAAGGCGTCGGCAATCTGATGACGCAGCTCGCCAGGTGCTGCCAGCCGCTGCCGGGCGATGCGGTCGCCGGTTTCATCACGCGCGGCCGCGGCGTGTCCGTGCATCGGGCCGACTGCAAGCAGCTCGCGCGCCTGCGCGAGCGCGACGCCGGGCGTGTCATCGAAGTCGAGTGGGGCGAGCGCAAGCAGCACGCGTACGAAGTCAACGTCGTCGTGCGCGGCTACGATCGCAAGTGGCTGCACAAGGACATCACCAACGTGATTGCGGCCGCGAACGCGCATCTGATCGCAATCAACACGCAGGTCGATCCGCGGCAGGGACTCGCCGAGATGAACTTCGCGCTGCGCGTGACCGACTTCGGACAGCTCAGCGGTCTCCTCGCGCGCCTCGCGACGGTGCCGAACGTGCTCGAGGCGCGGCGCGTCAGCTGAGCCGGCCGCTTGTTCCTTCTCCCGCTCGCGGGAGAAGGTGCCGAAGGCGGATGAGGGCTTTCGGAGCGAAGCGCTTCGCAAGATTTCCCTCACCCGCGCCGTTCCGGCGCGGCCTCTCCCGCAAGCGGGAGAGGCGAGAGTGTGCGTCAGCGACGAACCTCCGGCAGCCGTGAACGGTCCACATGGTAAGCTGCCGCGAGCGCCTGCGCGGCGACCGTTCTCCCGTTGGAAGTGACCGCCACGTGATCGAGATCAAAGGCTACCGACTGCTGCGCCAGCTCGGCCGCGGCGGCATGGCGACCGTCTATCTCGCCGTGCAGGAATCGGTCGATCGCGAAGTCGCGCTCAAGGTCATGTCGCCGGCGCTCCTCGCCGATCCGAACTTCGGCGAACGCTTCCTGCGCGAAGCCAAGATCGCGGCCAAGCTGCATCATCGCCATGTCGTCGGCATCCACGACGTCGGC
>DAISJF010000377.1:0-3060 GCA_036821625.1 Rhodanobacteraceae bacterium | reverse complement strand
CGGCGAATTCCGCCGCCGGCTTCCCGCCGAGCTGCAGGACGACTGGGCCACGGCTCCGCTGCCCGGACCTGATGGACCAGGCGCCGCGATCGGCGGCGGCAGCAGCCTCGTGATGTTCTCGGGCTCCAAGCACAAGCGCGAAGTCTGGCAGCTCATCGAATTCCTCTCGCAGCCCGAGCAGCAGCGCCGCTTTCACGCGCTGTGCGGCGATCTGCCGCCGCGGCGCAGCAGCTGGGATGATCCCGAGCTCGCCAACGATCCGCGTTCGGCCGCGTTCCGCGATCAGCTCGAGCGTGTGAAGCCCACGCCGAAGGTGCCCGAATGGGAGCGCATTGCGCAGCAGATGCGGCTCGCTTCGGAGCGCGCGATCCGCGGCGGCGAAAGCGCCGACACCGTGCTGCACGATCTCGATGTCCGCGCCGACGCGATCCTCGAAAAGCGCCGCTGGATGCTGGCGAGGGCATCGACGCCGTGAACGAGCGACGCGCCGCCTGGACCTTCGTCGCGCCGGCGCTGCTCGTGATCGGTGCGTTCTTCCTCGTTCCGGTCCTCGCCGCATTCCTGCTGAGCCTGACCGACTTCGATCTCTACGCGCTTGCGAACCTCGACAATCTGCGCTTCGTATGGCTCGGCAACTATCTCGACATCCTTGAGACGCCGCTGTTCTGGAAATCGCTCGGCAACACGCTCTATTTCGTGCTCGTCGGCGTGCCGCTGTCGATCGCGCTGTCGCTCGGCGCAGCGCTGCTGCTCGATTCCAGGCTTGCCCGGTTCAAGGATTTCTTCCGCACCGCGCTGTTCGCACCGGTCGTGACGACCGTCGTTGCGGTCGCCGTGATCTGGCGTTACCTGTTCCATACGCGCTACGGCCTCATCAACTACGCGCTCGCGAAATTCGGCGTCGCTCCGATCGACTGGCTCGGCGATCCGCACTGGTCGATGCCGGCGATCATCCTGTTCGCGGTGTGGAAGAACTTCGGCTACAACATGATCATCCTGCTGGCCGCGCTACAGGGCATCCCGCGCGATCTCTACGAGGCCGCGCACATCGACGGCGCCTCGCTCGTGCAGCGCCTGCGTCATATCACGCTGCCGATGCTGCGTCCCGCGTTGCTGCTGGTCGCGATCATCACCGTGTCGGGCTATTTCCAGCTGTTCGCCGAACCCTACGTGATGACGCAGGGCAATCCGCTGCAGAGTACCGTCAGCGTGCTCTATTTCATGTACGAGGAAGGTTTCACCTGGTGGAGCCTCGGCCGCGCGTCCGCGATTGCATTCCTGCTGTTCGCCCTGATCCTGGCGGCGACGCTGGTCTTGCTGCGCTGGGATCGCCGCAGGGACTCCGCATGAACGACGCCGGCCGCTGGCGTGCGATCGCGGTCAATGCGCTGCTCGCATTGCTTGCGGCGTTCTCGCTGTTTCCGCTGCTGTGGATGGTCTCGGTTTCGTTCATGCATCCCGGCGAAGCGAGCACGCTGCCGCCGCCGCTGCTGCCGAAGAGCGCGACGCTCGCGAACTACCGCGAGCTGTTCGAGCGCGCCGGCATGGGGCGTTACCTGGCCAACAGCTTCTTCGTCGCCAGCGCGATCACGCTGCTGTCGCTCGCGCTGAACCTCGCCTCCGGCTACGCGTTCGCAAAGCTCCGCTTCGCGGGCCGCGACCGTCTGTTCCGCACGCTGCTCGGCGCGCTCGTGATTCCCGCGCAGGTCGCGATGATCCCGCTGTTCCTGATCATGAAATGGCTCCATCTCGTCAACAGCTACGGCGGCGTGATCGTGCCCGCGATGGCGACGGTTTTCGGCATCTTCCTCGTGCGCCAGTACGCGCGCTCGATCCCGGACGAGCTGCTCGAAGCCGCACGCATCGACGGCGCCGGCGAATGGCGCATCTTCGCGACGATCGTGCTGCCGCTGCTGAAACCCATCGTCGTCACGCTCGCGATCTTCACTTTCCTCGCCAGCTGGAACGACTTCATGTGGCCGCTGATCGTGCTCAGCGATCAGACGTGGCAGACCGCTCCGGTTGGCCTCGCGGCGCTTTCGCGCGAGCACGTGGAAGACAACGAGCTGATGATGGCCGGATCGGTCGTCACCGTTCTGCCGGTGCTGCTGCTGTTCCTCGCGCTGCAGCGCCACTATCTGCAAGGCCTGCTGCTCGGAAGCGTCAAGGGCTGACGTGCGCGTGCGCTGGGCCAGCCTGCTTGTCGTCGCACTGGCGTCGCACGCGCCTGCCGCGACATTGAAGCAGGCGTCTCGAACCCTCGACGACTTCCGCGACGCCTCGGCCTGGACCGCTGCCGCGTCGGACCAGGTCAGCGCGAACCTGCGCCGCATCGAGGGAACGCGCGGCGCCGCGTTGTGCCTCGATTTCGACTTTCACGGCGTCTCCGGTTACGCCGCCATGCGCCGTGCCCTGCGCATCGACTATCCCGAGAACTACGAATTCGATGTCCGCGTCCGTGGCAGCGGGCCCGAAAACGCACTGCAATTCAAGCTCGCCGACGCAAAGAACGAGAACGTCTGGTGGGTCAACCAGCCGGACTTCTCGTTTCCGCATGAGTGGACCGCGCAGAGATTCCGCAAGCGCCAGATCGCGTTCGCCTGGGGCCCGACCGGCGATCGAACGCTGCACAGCAGCGAGTCGATCGAATTCACCGTTTACGCGCTGAACGGCGGTCGCGGCGAAGTCTGCTTCGAGGATCTGGCCTTGCGCGCGCGAGCACCGACACCATCGAGCTGGCCGACGCCTGTCGCGAAGGCCACGTCTTCAGCGGCGGGATCCCCTCCGGCGAACGCAATCGACGGCAATCCCGACAGCTTCTGGCGCAGCGATCCGGTACGCGGTTCAGACCAGAAGTTGACCATCGATCTCGGCATCGAGCGCGAGTTCGGCGGCCTGATTCTCCACTGGCGCGATGATGCCTACGCCACGCGCTATGACGTCGAGCTTTCGGACGATGCGCAGCGCTGGCGGACCGTGCGCCGCGTGACGGCCGGAAACGGCGGTGTCGATCCGCTCTACCTGCCCGAATCCGAAGCGCGCTACGTCCGTCTCGCCCTG
>DAISJF010000376.1:0-3064 GCA_036821625.1 Rhodanobacteraceae bacterium | reverse complement strand
CGGGTTCGCCGCGAGCTCGTCGAGCTTGCGGCTGTCGGCTGCCGTGAAGAAGACGAGATCGCCGCTCGAGTCGAACTCAAGCGTCTGCAGCGGCCGGCTGACCATGCTGCCGTCGGCCGCGTGCGTCGTCAGCATCGCGACCTCGACGCCTTCGATGAGCTCGCCGAGCTTGGTCAGATCGGCCGAGGGATGGGGTTCGCTCTTCATGATCGTCGGTGCTTTCGTGACGCGTCTGCCGACGATCGTCGCGCAGCCATTAACGCGCGATGAAATCGCGCCCCGGCCGCCCGGGGCGGCGCGCGAGCATGCGCCGACACATCCGCCGCGACATTGCCGGCAGCGCCGGCGGGCCCTGGGCGCCGTCCCATCTTCACATTCCCGGCGATGATTCGCTCCCAAGTGCATTTGCTGATGTTCACGCCGCCGCTAGCATCGCTATGATGCAATCGCTCGGTCACGTGACGGAGCGACTGCAGGATCAGGCGCCCGGCCATCGAGGGCTCCGCGCCGGATCCGGGGGCGGCGGCCGCGCCACCGTCGCATTGCGCGGACAGAACGGTTCACAGTCTTCGGAGCGGGCATGACGGGCACGGTCTCCGTCGAGTTGCTGCAGCGGCTCCAGAACGAGATTCTGGAAGCGATCGCGCGAGGCACACCGCTCAAGGTGATCGCCGATCTCGTCTGCATGCGCGCCGAAGAGCTCGCCCCGGAAGTCCTCTGCTCGATTCTTCAGGTCGACGATCAGGGCCGTGTGCATCCGCTGGCCGGGCCGAGCCTTCCCGAACACTACTCGGCGGCGCTCGATGGCCTGCCAATCGGTCCGACGGCGGGCTCATGCGGCACCGCGGCCTATCGCGGCGAGCCGGTCGAGGTGATCGACATCGAGACCGATCCGCTCTGGGCCGGATACAAGGCGCTCGCGATTCCACTCGGTCTGCGTGCCTGCTGGTCGAGCCCGATCAAGGCACGCGACGGGCGCGTGGTCGGGACTTTCGCGTTCTATTACCGCGAGCCGCGCGGCCCGGCCGATCTCGAACGGCAGATCGTCGAGCGGTGCGTGCACGTCTGCGCGATCGCGATCGAACATGAAGAGACGCATGCGCGCATCCATCAGCTCGCCTACTACGACGCGCTGACGAGCCTGCCCAATCGCGAACAATTCCAGGACCGTGCGCGCGAGATACTCGCCCACGCCGGGGCGGGTTTGAGCGTCAACATCCTCTATATCGACCTCGACGACTTCAAGAGCGTCAACGACACGCTCGGCCACCGCGTCGGCGATCTCCTGCTCGAAGGAGTCGCGCGCCGGCTCGTCGCATGCACGGGCGGCGTGTTCCTCGCGCGCCTCGGCGGCGATGAATTCGCGGTCGTACAGCCCTCCAAGGCCGGGCGCGGCGTCGCGTGTCCGCTGGCCGAGCGCATCATCGGCGCGCTCGACGAACCCTTCGAGTTCGACGAGCAGAAGACGAGGATCGGCGCGAGCATCGGCATCGCCCACACCGAGCCCGGCTGCATGAATCTTGCCGAGCTGTCGCGGCGCGCGGACACCGCGCTGTATGCCGCCAAGCGCGAAGGCGGCGGCGTCTACCGCTTCTTCGCCGCCGAAATGGATACGGCGGTGGAGCTCAGGCGCAAGCTCAAGCAGGATCTCAAGAGCGCTCTCGCGGCCGGCGAGTTCAGCCTCGTTTACCAGCCGATCGTCGCGCTCGAAAACGGCGAGCTCGTCGCCGTTGAAGCGCTGTTGCGCTGGAATCATCCGCTGCGCGGCTCGTTGTCGCCCGCCGATTTCGTGCCCGTCGCCGAAGAGATGGGCGCGATCGCGACGCTCGGCAGCTGGGTGTTGAACGAGGCCTGCACCGCTCTCGCCGACTGGCCGCGCGACATCCGCATCGCCGTGAATCTTTCCCCGCTGCAATTGAAGCAGCCGGATCTGGTGCTCGACATCGTCCGCACGCTCGACCGGCACGCGCTGGCGCCGCCGCGGCTCGAGCTCGAGATCACCGAGAGCGCGCTGCTCGCCGAGAACGCCGTGACGCGCGTCGCGCTGCGCGAGCTGCACGCCGTCGGTATCGGGCTCTCGCTCGACGACTTCGGCACCGGGTATTCGTCGCTGCGCTCCGTGCGCGCGTTTCCGGTCGACAAGATCAAGATCGACAAGTCGTTCGTCGCGGGCATCGGCCGCAACGCGGACTCGGCCGCGATCATCCGCGCGGTGATCGGTCTGGCGCACGATCTCGGTCTGAAGACCTCCGCCGAGGGCATCGAGAACGAGGGCCAGCTGCAATGGCTCGCATTGCAAGGCTGCACCGAGGGCCAGGGGCATTATTTCAGCGAGCCGCTCAGCCGCGCCGGCGTGCACGCGATGCTCGAATCGATGGAGGCCGTGCCGCTGACCATGCCGAGATCCCGGCCAAGATCCGGCTGAAGTCGGCGCCCTATTGGTATTCTGGCCTGAGCAAATCGGGAGACGTTCCGTGGCGACCGCCGATTTCGTGCTCGTGACGCAGTGGCGGATCGAAGCCGACCGCGATGCGGTCTGGGAGGCGCTGAAACATCCGCTCGAATGGCCACGCTGGTGGCCTTACGTGCGCGCGGTCGAGGAGCTCGATGCCGGGGACGCCGACGGCGTCGGCGCGCGCTACCGCTTTCACTGGGGCAGTCGCCTGCCGTATTCGATTCGTCTGCTGACGACCGTGACCGAGATCGTCAAGCCGCAGACGATCAGCGCGCGCGCCGATGGCGATCTTCGCGGCACGGGCACGTGGCGGCTGGATGGGAACGATCGCGAGACGCGCGTCGAGTACACGTGGAGCGTCGATCTCGATCGCGTCTGGATGCGCGCGCTGCTGCCGGTGCTGCGGCCCGCTTTCGCATGGAATCACAATGCGGTCATGGCGGCCGGCGAAATCGGACTGCGGCGGCATCTGGCACGCGCCGGCGGACCGGTGTCGTCCGCGCGATAGGGGCGCCCGTCCTCGTCCACGAGGCGCTTGCCCCGGCGCCAGGGCGAGTAGTAGAGCGACTCGGTGTCGAGCACCGGCCCCAGCGACACCGCGGGCACCAC
>DAISJF010000375.1:0-3066 GCA_036821625.1 Rhodanobacteraceae bacterium | reverse complement strand
GGGCTGCGCCGTGATCAGGCTCTTGCCGTCGGGCGTCCAGTCGTAATAGTTGACGATGGAATCGTTGACGCAGGGTCCTATCTCGCGCTCGCCGCCGCCGAGGTTCGAGGCGACGAACAGCGAGCATGCGTTCGGCGACAAGCGCTCGAACGCGATCCGAGCGCCGTCCGGGGACCACACCGGCGCCGCCTCGTGCGAGCTCGTGCCGACGGTGAGGTGCACGAGCTGCGAGTCCTCGACCGAGCGGATGAAGATGCGATCGAAATTGGACGCGGCGTCGTGCATGCCGAACGCGATGCGCGAGCCGTCGGGCGAAATGTTCGGCCTGCGTTCCGGTCCCGGGTACGAGGTCAGCGTGCGCTGATTCGCCGCTTTCCAGACCGATTGCGCGGCCACCGGCGCCGTTGCGTGCTTGCGAGCGGTGGACTGCCACGCGGCCGCCAGCGCAATGCCAAGTGCCGCCAGCGCGGCCACAACGATCCACCAGGGCTTCCGGCTCGCGCGCGCCACCGTCGCCGGCGGCGCGACGAAGTCCCCGGCTTCGTGAATCGGCTGCAGCGTGGTTCCGTCGCCGACGAAGATTCCGCCCTCGGGTCCGTCGAGAACGAGCACGGGCGCGATCAGGCGGTAGCCGACTTTCGGAATCGTCTCGATGTACTGCGGCGGCCGGCTGTCGTCCGCCAACGCGCGGCGCAGTTCCTTGACCACCTGGGTCAGCACGTCCGGCGTCGTCAGGCGCCCGGCCCAGACGCGGTCGAGCAGCTCGTCGCGCGTGACGGTCATGCCGACGTGCCGCACGAGCTCGATCAGCACGGCGACGGCCTTGTGCGTCAGACGCGGCAGATCGGGCCGCGTCACCAGACGCAGCGCACCCACGTCGATCACATGTTCGCCGATGCGCAGGCGCAAGTTGGACTGCGACAGCAGCGCGTCTGTCGCGTGCCGGGCGGATGCGTGCAGATTCATCAGCGGATATCTACCAGAAAGCGCAGATCATGGATGCGATGATCGCAACACAGGCAACGGTTCGCCGCTATTGCGGCACCACTCCGCCCGTTAGGGACGGATATCCGCGCCGTTCAGTCGCAGACGCCGCATCGCCGGCCTCCGCAGCCGCCAATATGGGCGGTAATGGACAATGCATCGCGGCGCACACGATACGCAACAGCTCCGATTCCGCGATCTCGACTCGCCCATCGTCGCTGATCGCGCGCGTGATCGCGGCGACCAGGAGTTCCTTGCCCGCCGGAGCCAGCCGATCGAGCGTCGCAAGCGCGCCGTCGAGCGCGCCGTGCCAGTCGGTGGGCGGCGCGTAGCGCAGCGCCTGGCCCGGCAGGACTTGATCGACTGCCGCGAGATAGGCGCGCTCGGCCGCCGCCGCGTCGTCGTTGCCATAGTGCGCGACGATCGCGAGCAGCGACGCGATCTCGGCCGATGCGTCCGGCAGCTTGACGCGTCCGATCACGAGCGCGGATGCCGGCGACATCGATTCGATGACCTGCAGGCCGATCAATTTCGCCAGGCAGTATTCGTGGAGATCGACGCGGCCATCGGCGTCGATCAGCGCGTCCAGCGTGCCCATGAACTGCGTCAGCTGCGGTCGCGGCCGGCGGCGCAGCGCCGGGAACGCCAGCGCAGCGAGCGGCAGCCTCAGCATCGGATGCAGATTCGCGGTCTGCGCCGCGAGCGTGTCGACCAGCGCGCAGGCGCCGGCGTCGCATTGCTGTGCGAGAACGCCCTGCTGGCGCTCGCGCACTTCCGCACGCGCATCGAGCAGCAACGCGAAGATCAGCGGCGCCGCCTGCTCCTGGCGATAGGCGGCTTCGCGCAATGCCTGCGGAATCGTCGCATGGATCGTCTGCGCGGAACGGCGATCGTCCGTGCCGGGATTTCCGACCTGGTCCACGACCGAGCCCGGCGACAGCGCGATGCTCGCTGCAGCGGCCGGCAGCGCGATGCCGCCGTCCGGCGCCGGTTTGGGCACGACGGTCGCCGGCGCGAAACCGCTGATCGAGAGGTCGGAGCGCTCACCCTCGTCGCCGACCAGCACCGGCTGGCTCCAGGCCGCCGCGATCGCAGCGAGCTCCTCGGCCTTGAACGACGGATCGAGCCTGAGGATGCGCTCCCGCAGCGGCGGATGCGTCGCGAACAGCGCCGAATAGCCGACGCCGTCGCCGAACAGCATGTGCGCGATTTCCTCGGTGTTGGCATTGGCGAGCTTGGAGCCTTCCTTGAGCCCGCCGATCTTCTTCAGCGCGCCCGCGATGCCGGCGGTCTGCCGCGTGAACTGCACCGCCGAGGCATCGGCCAGGAATTCGCGCTGGCGCGAGATCGACGCCTTGATCAGGCGCGCGAGCACGACGCCGATGTAGCCGATCGCGAACAGCGCGATTCCGAACAGGACGATCCCGCCGCCGTCGCGGCTGCGGCCGCGCCCCGAGAGCTCGGCGATCTTGCGGCCGACCGTCGCCAGCACGAGTATTCCGAAAACGACGCCCATCAGGCGAATGTTGAGCCGCATGTCGCCGTTCAGCACATGGCTGAACTCGTGGCCGATCACGCCCTGCAGCTCGTCGCGCGTCAGCTTGTCGAGCGCGCCGCGCGTGACCGTGACGGCGGCATCGACCGGCGTGTAGCCCGAAGCGAACGCGTTGATCGCGGCTTCGTCTTCGAGCACGAATATCTGCGGAACCGGAACGCCCGACGCGATCGCGATTTCCTCGACGACGTTGCGCAGGCGCCGGTAAGCGAAGTTGTCGGTTCCGGATTCGATCGGCATCGCGCCGAGCTGGCGCGCGACCGCCGCACCGCCGCCGCCGAGCGTTGCGATGCGATAGAGCGATCCGAGCAGGATTGCGACGACGACGACGACGCTGATCGCCGCGATGCCGCTCCAGGTCGCGCCGCCGCCGGGATGGTGCGCGCTGTCGATGCCGAGCGCGAAGATGACCACGAAGTCGATCGCGACCACGATCACGAGAACCGCGAGCGCGAACAGGAACAACATGCGGCGAGTCTGTCGTCGCGCCTGCTCCTGGTGGGCGAAGAAGTTCATGTGGGGTGGGG
>DAISJF010000374.1:0-3068 GCA_036821625.1 Rhodanobacteraceae bacterium | reverse complement strand
TGCGCAGGATGCTGCCGCTGCTGCCCTGCCCGGTGGTGATGCCGCCGCTGGCAAAGCCGATCGATGCGCTCGGGAAATGCAGCTCGTCGAAGAACACGCCGGCCGTTTCCGGATAGCGCGGATCCCAGTGCGCACCGCCGTCGTCGCTGGTCAGCAGCGTGCCGCCCTGGATCGCGACGAGATGACCGGCGTCGCCGAAGTACACGTCGAACACGCTGCCGAAGTTGCTGCTCAATCCACCGAGCTCTTCCCAGGTCTGGCCGCGGTTGATGCTGTGATAGAACCCAAGACGTGCCGCGTACAGCTCGTCGGTGCTGCCGGCGTGCGCGAACAGCAGGCTTTGCTGGAGGCTCGTACCGAACACGGTCCAGCTCAATCCACCGTCGTCCGTCGTCATCGCATCGCCGAACGCGCAGGTCGCGAAGCCGTGCATGCGGTCGGAGAAGTCGATGTCGGTCAGATCGCAGGTAGAGCTTTCCGATGCCGGAATCCAGTTCGTAGTGTGCTGCGCCACCGCGGTGGAGCTCAGCGCAGAGATCAGAAGCGGTGTAGCCAGTGCGAGCATCTTGACTCCCTATCGTCGTGAGGCGAAACCCGTATTACGTGGAAACGCCGCGGATCCCGACACGACTTCCGGCACGCACACGAAGAGCGGCCGGGGTGCCGCTGGCGGACGGAAGTTGGGGAAAACGCCGGCGCGCATTCTGCCGACCGCATCGCTGCGACGCCTCCGGCTTGCGCCGGAGCGACATCGGAACGGGACCAGGACGGATGCGGTCAGCGCCGCAACGCTGCATGCAGCGTATAAGTGCCGATGATCTCCGCTTCAGCGACGACATGGCCCTGCATCGCGGCGCGCGCGTCGGCGGCGTTGAAGCGACCGGTCAGGCCGAGCGTCGGCACGTCGAGTGCGTAGACATGGAAGTGGTAGTGATGCAAGAGATCGTCGTTCCACGGCGGACACGGGCCGTCGTAACCGTAGTAGTCGCCCGCCATCGCCGCATCGCCGGCAAACCAGCCGGTGAAATCGTTGATGCCCTGCTTCGCGCCCGGCGGCCCGACCGGATTCTGCTTGCCATGCGCGATGACGCCCTCGGCGCAGCTGCCGGCGCCGAGCTCGCGGCATTCGAGCGGAATGTCCAGCATGACCCAGTGGAAGAATTCGGCGCGCGGCAGCGACGCCGGCACGTGGCGGTCCGGCTTGTTGACGTCGTCGCCGCGCGTAGGCACGTCGGTATCGACGCAGATCAGCGCGAACGAGCGCGTCCCGGCGGGCACTTCGGACCATGCCAGGTGCGGATTGCGATTCGGCGCGAACGTGACCGGCTCGCCATTCGCTCCGGGCTTGCCGAACGCGAACTCGTCCGGGATCGGCTGCATGTGTGCGAAATCGTCGCTGCGGATGCGCATCGGATGGACCTCTCAGGAGTGCGGTGCCGCCGGCGCATCATAAGTCACGCGGTAAACCGCGCCGGCATGTTCGTCCGAAACGAGCAGCGCGCCGTCCGGCATGACCAGCACGTCGGCGGGGCGCCCGAAGACGACTTCGTTGCGCTGAAAGCCGTCGATCAGCGGCTCGTAGGCCAGCACGCGGTCGCCGTCGAGGCGCACACTCATCACGCGATAGCCCGATTTCTTCGTTCGGTTCCACGAGCCGTGCTCGGCGATGATCGCGGCGCCGCGGTATTCGGGCGGGAACATCGTGCCGGTGTAGAAGCGCATCCCGATCGAGGCCACGTGCGCGCCGAGCTTGAGGACCGGCGGCGTGTAGTCGGCGCACGATTTGCCGTTGCCGAATTTCGGATCGGGCGTGTCGCCCTGGTGGCAGTACGGAAAGCCGAAATGCTGACCGGCGCGCGCGACGCGATTGAGCTCGTCCGAAGGCAGATCGTCGCCGAGCATGTCGCGACCGTTGTCGGTGAACCAGAGATCGCCGGTTCCCGGTTGCCAGTCGAAACCGACCGTGTCGCGGATGCCGTACGCGACGTCCTGCCAGTCCGAGCCGTCCGGATTCATGCGGATCAGCTTGGCGTGATCCTTGTCGGGTTCGCAGACGTTGCACGGTGCGCCGATCGGAACGTACAGCCGGCCGTCCGGACCGAACGCGAGGAACTTCCAGCCGTGGCTTTCCTCGCTCGGCAGTTTGTCGGTGATGACCTCGGGGTTCGGCGGCGCGTCGAGATGCGATTCGATCGCGCGAAAACACAGGATCCGGTTCACGGCGCCGACGTAGAGATCGCCGTCATGGAACGCGACCCCGCTCGGCAGGTACAGGCCGCTGGCAATGACGACGACGCGCTCGGCGCGGCCGTCGTGATCGGCGTCGATGAGCGCGCGCACCTTGCCGTCGCCGCGCGAGCCGACGAACACGGTGCCGTTCGCGCCGAGCGCGAGCTCGCGGGCGCCGGTGACGTCCCCGGCGTACAGC
The DNA here is from genome assembly GCA_036821625.1 of Rhodanobacteraceae bacterium. Classification (GTDB taxonomy): domain Bacteria; phylum Pseudomonadota; class Gammaproteobacteria; order Xanthomonadales; family Rhodanobacteraceae; genus Dokdonella_A. Next base: position 640 of record DAISJF010000374.1, on the reverse strand, counting down.
GCGATGTGAAAGCCCTGCGGAAGGCTCAGCCGCGACAGATCGACCGGAGCCGGCTCCGATGACGAGGACGACGACGAGCACGCGGATGCGATCAGGCAAGCCGCCGCAATCCCGGCTCGCACGAGCGGGTTCATCTCGCCTCCAGCAACGCGAACGGTTCTGCCAGCGCCTCGCGATAACCCTGCCAGTGGCCGCGCGGAAAGCGCACCGCGAGTCCGCCGGTGCCGTGCGTCATCGCGTTGAAATTCGAGCCCGGCTCGAGTGCGTCGAGCCCGAGGAAGCGCGCGAGCTCGCGGCCGCTTGCGAGCGGATCGTCGAGCAACGCGTCGGCGCCGACGACGAGCCGTCGCGGCTCGTCGAGCGCATCCGCATAGTGCAAGTGATCCCGCGCGCGGCCGAGCCACGCGGAAAACGCGGGCAGGTCCGCGCATGGGAAACCCGGCGCCCAGCCGAACGCCAGCCAATTCAGCAGCGCATCGCGCGGATCGCGCTCGACGATGACGAGCCGGGTGCCGGGCATCGCGCGCCGCACCAGCGCCAGCAGGTGCGCATCCCAGCGCGGCAGCCAGTCGACCAGCGTGCGATCGAGCGGAACGCCCGCGGCGCGCAGCGGACCGACATAGCGCTCGCGCAACGCCTC
>DAISJF010000373.1:0-3074 GCA_036821625.1 Rhodanobacteraceae bacterium | reverse complement strand
GTTCGTGAACTATTCGAACGCCAGGTATGAGCCGTTCCGTGTGCGGCGCGTCATCGACGTCGGCGACGACCCGCAATTCGGCGAACGCAAGGTGCTGCTCGACGGTGGCGACAGCTGGCAGCTGATCGGTCCCGCGCCCGACGGCGGCATTCTTCTCGACATCGCCCACCGCGACGCGACGCACTGGTACGCCGTGTCGTTCCAGGGTTGTCTCTACGAGACCCGCGACGCCGGAGCGAACTGGGAAACCGGCTACTGCGATGCCGCCAGCAACGCGCTGGCGGCTATCACGCTGCGCGGTGGTCCCGCCGTCGCGGGCGGCAACAGCGGCGTCCTGCTGTTCGAGAACCGCATCCTCGAGGCCGGGTTCGACTGAAACAAAAGGCGCGCCGCCGTCGGCGCGCCTGTCCCGCGATTCCTTGCTAGCATGCGCCGAGGCAAACGGTTTCTCGGACATGACTGAAACGACCACCGCGCGCGAGCCCGCAATCGCCGCGCGCATAGAGGCCGCGCGGCGCATGGCCGACAGCGGCCGCATTCTCGAGGCCGAGCAGGCGTTTCTCGAAATCCTGCGCGAGGCGCCCGCGGAGACGGACGCGCTGAACTTCGTCGCGATCTGCGCACATGAGCGCGGCCGCTTTGCTCAGGCGCTCGCGCTGCTCGAACGCGCGCGCGGCATTCGGGCCGACGATCCGGTGACGCTGACCAATCTCGGCGTGACGCACGCGGCGCTCGGACGCCTCGATCAGGCGATCGAGTCGCTGCGCGGCGCGCTCAAGCTCGCGCCTGATCTCTTCGTGGCGAGGCTGCGTCTGGCCGAAGTGCTCGAACGCGCCGGTCGCGCCGCCGATGCGTTGCCGATGTATTTCGGCGCGATCTTTTCGGCGCAGGCGGCCGGTCAGTGGCTCGGCGACGCGACGACCGCGCCGGGCCTGCGACCGCTCGTGCTGCACGCGATGCGCACGGTCGCCGCGGGCCGCCGCCGTCTGTTCTCGAACCTGCTCGCGCCGCTGCGCGAGCGCTACGGCGCATCGGCGCTCGCGCGCGTCGAGAAATGTCTCGCGATGTATCTGACCGAGCTGCCGGCCAACTATCCCGATCCGAAGCAGCGCCCGAAATTCCTCTACTTTCCCGATCTGCCGACGCAGCGGTTCTACGAGCCGGGGCTCTTTCCCTGGTACGCCGATCTCGAAGCGAATACCGCGGCGATCCGCGACGAGATGCGCGCCGTGCTCGCCGAGGACAGCGGCTTCGAGCCTTTCCTCGGCCATTTCGACGACCACCAGCTCGAAGGCCATCTCGCCAACGCGATCGGTCCGCCGGTCTGGAACGCATTCTTCTTCTTCCGCCACGGCGAACGCTACGACGAAAACCATCGGCGCTGCCCGCGCACGTCGGCCGCGCTCGAAACGGTGCCGCTGTGCCACGTGCGCGATCATTCGCCGGAAGTCTGCTATTCGGTGCTCACCGCGGGATCGCACATCCTGCCGCACCATGGCGTGACCAACACGCGCCTGGTCACGCACCTTGCGCTGATCGTGCCCGAGGATTGCGCGCTGTCCGTCAGCGGCGAGCAGCACGGCTGGGAGGAAGGTCGCTGCTTCACGTTCGACGACACGTTCGAGCACGAAGCGTGGAACCGCAGCAGCCGCACCCGCGTCGTCATGCTCATGGACGTCTGGAATCCGTACCTGACCGAGGCCGAGCGCGCGGCGCTCACCGCGCTCGTGCCGGCGATCGGCGAGTTCAATCGAGCGTCCGGGATCGCCTGACGCCCGGCGCGCCGCGCGGCGCGCCATCGCAAGGCATTTTCGCGATCGGCGCGACCGGCAGGCTCGTCCATGCTTACACTGTGCGTTGCGGACGCGGCGCTCTTGGGGCGCGTCCCGCCTGCACGGGGCCACCTTTGATGACGCCGCACCGCTCGATCCGGCCGGCGTGTTCGAGACGAGGTGCGACATGTTCATCCGTCTGACACTCATCGCGCTGATCGCGACCGCACCCGAGGTGCAGCAGGAAGACCTCGAAGCCCGCGCAGCGGCATTGCGCGCCGATCTCGCCGCGAGCGATCCGTCGCAGCCGCCGACGTCACGCATCGCCGGCGAGCGCCTGTTGCTGACTTCGATCGAGCGCCGCCAGGATCTGGAGCGCGCGCGGGCCGACATGGTCGCGAACGCCGTGCGGGCAAGCGCGACGAAAGTGCAGGAGAACACCGCGCCGCCAGGCGGCCTGCTCGAAGCAGACGACTTGCGCCGGCTTGTACAGGAGCTCGATCTCGCGATCGATGCCGGTACGCGTCGTCTCGCTCTCGCTCGCGCGGATCGCGCGGCGGCCGCGACGAGGCTCGTCGACGCGGTCGCGAAGCTGCGCGAAGCCGAGAGCGAAGCGGCGGGACAGGACGACGATCGCGTCGCCGATGCGCGGCTCGCCGCGGAGTACAGCGAGTCGACGACCGCCGAGCTCGACGCGATCGCCACCGTCGTCGAAATCGAGCGCGACGCGGAGCGGGCGCAGCGCGATGCGATCGCGAAGCGGCTCGCGGCCGCGACGACGCCGCCCAAGCCGACCCAGGCGGAAGTCGCCGAGATCGACCGCCGCCTCTCGACGCGCTCGACGGACCTGCAGAAGCGGCTCGCGCAGGCGTCCGCGGCGCGCGATGCGGCGCATGCGGATCTGACGCGTGAAGCCGCAACCGCATCGGCGGCACATGCCAGGACGCTGAAGGAACGCCTGACCACGCGCGACATCGAGATCGAGCTCGTTCGCGAAGCGATGTCGAACCTCGCGCTCGAGCAGGCGATCTGGCAGGTCGCGATCCGCTACTGGCGCGACGCGGATCCCGCTGCGCTCGTCGAGGCGCGCGAGCGCGGACCTCAGCTTCGCGATTCGCTGTCGCGTCGGCTCGACTTCCTGACCGCATCGTTCGAGCAGTTCGCCGCCCAGTCGGGCGCGCTCGCCACGCAGCTGACCGAATCTCCGGAAGCCGCCGACGCGCCGGACTGGAAAGACCTGCGCGCTGCGCTCGACGAACGCATGCGCCTGATCGAGCGCGGCATGCTCGATCAGCGCCGCGT
>DAISJF010000372.1:0-3076 GCA_036821625.1 Rhodanobacteraceae bacterium | reverse complement strand
CGTGCAGGGCCGCGATGCGCCCATCGCGATCGCGGCGGCGATTCGTGCCGCATCCCAGCTGCGACGGCACGACGTGCTGCTCGTGACGCGCGGCGGCGGATCTCTCGAAGACCTCTGGGCCTTCAATCACGAGGCGGTCGCGCGCGCGATCCATGCGAGCGCGATTCCGGTCGTCACTGCGATCGGCCACGAGATCGATTTCACGATCGCCGATTTCGTCGCCGATCTGCGCGCGCCGACGCCGTCGGCCGCTGCCGAGCTCCTCGTTCCGGATGCAGCGGATCTGTCGCGCGTGCTGGCCCGACAGCGCGGCCGCCTCGAGCAATGCGCTTCGCGCAAGCTCGACACGCTCGCGCAACGGCTCGATCATGTCGTCGCGCGCCTGCAGACGCAGCGCCCGCAGCTGCGGCTCGAGCGCGCGGGCGAACGCGCGCGCTCGCTCGAGCAGCGTCTGCACGCGGTCGCCCGCGGCGGGATCGAGCGGCGCGCGCTGCGCGCGGCGCGACTGCACGCAAGGCTTTCGGCCCAGGATCCGCTCGTGCGCTTCGCGCGCCGGCGCGAGCGCGCGACCGCGCTCGGCGACCGGTTGCGCGCGGCGATGGTTCGCTTTGCCGAGCGGCGGGCTCTGCGACTCGGCGAGCTCGCACGCACGTTGAATGCCGTGAGCCCGCTGGCGACGCTCGAGCGCGGCTACGCGATCCTGTTCGATCGGCGGTCCGGTCGCATCGTGCGTTCCGTCCGGCAGGTTGAGCCCGATTCCTCATTGCGTGCGAGACTCGCCGACGGCGAGGTCGACCTGCGCGCCGACCGCGAATAGCGCGCCGGCGCATGCCGGCTCGCGGTCGTTCGCGCTCGCTTCATCTGCGCAATCCGATGCTTCCGTCAAGCCGTGAAGCGCGACGGAGAATCCGATGCTGAAGACCCACTATCCGTATTACCTCGCCAACGAGGCGCGGCAGCCGAATGCCGATCTCGAAGTCCGCGACAAGTATTCCGGCGACGTGGCCACGCGCGTATCGCTCGCCGATCCGAAGACGATCGACGAAGCGATCGCCGCCGCGGTCGATGCCGAAGCCGCGATGCGCGCGCTGCCGCCCTATGCGCGCCAGCATGCGCTCGAGCATTGCGTAACGCGCTTTCAGGAACGCCACGACGAGCTGGCGATGGCGCTGTGCATCGAAGCGGGCAAGCCGATCAAGGATTCCGAAGGCGAAGTCACGCGGCTGATCGACACGTTCAAGGTCGCCGCCGAAGAGGCCGCGCGCATCGACGGCGAGATCCTGAATCTCGAGATCTCCGAACGCGCGAAGGGTTACCGGGGTTTCGTGCAGCGCGTGCCCGTCGGTGCGTGCTCGTTCATCACGCCGTTCAATTTTCCGCTGAACCTGGTTGCGCACAAGGTTGCTCCGGCGATCGCGGCCGGATGTCCATTCGTATTGAAGCCGTCGGAGAAGACGCCCGTCGGCGCGCTGATCATCGGCGAGGTGCTCGCGGAAACGGATCTGCCTGCCGGCGCGTTTTCGATCCTGCCCTGCCGCGTCGCAGACGCCGATCCGCTGGTCAGCGACGAACGTCTGAAGCTCCTTTCGTTCACGGGCGGCCAGGTCGGCTGGAAGCTCAAGGCGAAGGCCGGCCGCAAGAAGGTCGTGCTCGAGCTCGGCGGCAACGCAGCGGCCATCGTCGATGCGGACCAGAGCGATCGACTCGACGAAGTGATCGAACGGTTGATCTTCGGCAGCTTCTACCAGTCCGGCCAGAGCTGCATCAAGGTCCAGCGCATCTTCGCGCACACGTCGCTCTACGAGGAAGTGCGCAAACGCTTCGTCGCGGCGACGATGAAGCTCAAGGCCGGCGATCCGAAGGAACGCGATGTCTTTCTCGGCCCGCTGATCGACGAAGACTCGGCCAGGCGTCTCGAAAGCTGGATCGACGAGGCGCTCGGCGCCGGTGCGCGCATGCTGTGCGGCGGCGCGCGCAAGGGCAACATGCTGCAGGCGACCGTGCTCGAAGACGTGCCGCACGACGCGAAGATCAGTGCGCTCGAAGCGTTCGGCCCCGTCACGCTGCTGGCGAAGTTCGATTCGTTCGACGACGCGCTCGCTGCGGTCAACCGGTCCGACTATGGCCTGCAGGCCGGTGTCTTCACCAACGACCTCGCCCACGCGATGCGCGCCTGGGACCGCATCGAAGCCGGCGGCATCGTCGTCAACGACGTGCCGAGCTTTCGCGTCGACAACATGCCCTACGGCGGCATCAAGCTGTCCGGGCTCGGACGCGAAGGGATCCGCTACGCGATCGAGGACATGACCGAACGGCGGCTGATGGTGTTGAAGGACCTCGGCGACGCGCAGGATCGCCGCGCGTAGAGCAATTGCGAGACGTCCCGGGCTCCGGCGCCCACGGCGTCTGAAGAAACGCCGGCTCGTCAGCCCTTGCGGCGCTGTGCTCGTGCGCGATCGCGGTTCGCCGGCTTCGGTTTGTCCGGCCCGCTCCTGGCCGGCTTGCCCTTGTCCTGCTCCGACGTCGCCGAACCTGCGCGCGAGCGGAGCCACGACGCGTAGTCGTCGAGATCGCCGCCGAACAATTCGACGCGCCCGTCCGCGACGCGCCAGAACGTGTCGCAGACGAGACCGGTCAGGTGACGGTCGTGCGAGACGAGCACGATGGCGCCGGAGAAATCGCTGAGCGCCTCGGCGAGCGCCTCGCGCATGTCGAGGTCGAGATGGTTGGTCGGCTCGTCGAGCAGCAGCACGTTGGGCTTGCGCCACGCGATCAGCGCCAGCGCAAGGCGCGCGCGCTCGCCTCCGGAGAACGTGTCGACGACTTCGAATGCGCGATCGCCCGCGAAGTTCCAGCGGCCGAGGAAATCGCGAAAGTCCTGCGTCGAGACGTTCGGCGCGATGTCGCGCAGATGATCGATCGGCGTCTGGCCTTCGTGCAGCGATTCGACGGTGTGCTGCGCGAAATAGCCGAGCACGAGATCCGGATGCGCGGTGCGTTCACCCGACAGCATCGGGATTTCGCCGACCAGCGTCTTGACCAGCGTCGACTTGCCTGCGCCGTTCGGCCCGAGCAG
>DAISJF010000371.1:0-3078 GCA_036821625.1 Rhodanobacteraceae bacterium | reverse complement strand
CCGAACACGCCGCAGGTCGGATCGTCCGCGAACGAAGGATGCGCACTGTTGATGCCGGTATCGATGTCGGCAACGACGACGCCCTGTCCGCGCGTGCCGAGCCCGCCGGGAACGTCGGAGCCGTCCCAGACATGGTCGGCGCCGATGTACTCGGGACCGTGATAGGTCGCCAGTGGAACGTCCGGCGCACGCCGGACCGCGGCGACACCCGGAAGCGTCGCGATCTTCGAGGCTTCTGCCGCCGAGAGATCCACGCCAACGCCGTTCATCGTGATCGAATAGACGTAGTTCACGTCGAGCTGACGACCGATCGACTGCGCGATCGCCGCCAAATGCACGTCGCGCTGTCCCTGAAGGAACGTCTGATAGGCCACTGCAGCCGGCGCGTGCACATCGAGCTTGCGCTGGCCGAGGGCTTTCGGCGCGGTCGCCGTGATGCCCTGCGTGCCGCCCGCGTAATGCAGCAGACCTGGTTCGTTGAAGCGGATGATGTAATGCTCAAGCGTGTTGGCCGGATTCTGCGCCGCGGCCTTGGCAGCGGGGCTCGAGGCGGCCGGCACAGCAACTGAGAAGCTGGCGCCGATCAGCGCGATGCCGATCGCCGACGCCAGGGTCGTGGTGCGAAACGAAGTCCCCATATCGAATGATCTCCACTTTTCGGATGCGCGAATATCGCGTGCTCGGCCGAAGCGAGAGCACGAATGAACAGGTTGGAGGCTAGTGGCCGGAAGTCCGGCGACCTGTGGGCAGGCTTATAGCACCGCGCCTGAGTGCGTGGAAGTAGTCGCACACATACGGCGACGTATCTCATCCCTCAGACGGAGATGGTCGCAGCACTCAGCCGAAAAACCGCTCCACGTCGGCCAGAATCTGCGTGCGCGGCAGCGGCGGCAGGCTGGCGAGAAAGAGTTTTCCGTAACTGCGCGTCGTCAGCCGCGGATCGCAGAGCACGAGCACGCCGCGATCGCGGATATCGCGGATCAGGCGCCCCGCTCCCTGCTTCAGCGCAATCACCGCGGCGGGAATCTGCCAGTCCGTGAATGGGTTGCCGCCCGCGTCGCGGAGCGCATCGAGCCGAGCCACCAGCACCGGATCGTCGGGCGCGGCGAACGGCAGCTTGTCGATGACGACGACGCTGAGCGCCTCGCCCGCGACGTCGACCCCTTCCCAGAAGCTCGCCGCGCCGAGCAGCACGCCATTGCCGGACGCGCGGAAATCGGTGAGCAGCCGGTGTCGCGGCGCAGTGCCCTGAACGAACAGCGGAAAATCGCTCCGCTGCGGGAGGATTTCCGCGGCGCGACGCAGCGCGCGATGCGAAGTGAAAAGAAGGAAGGCGCGACCCCGCGAGGCATTGAGCACCGGCAGCACCGTTTCGATCACGCGCTCGACGTAGCCGGCGTCCGCGGGATCGGGCAGTCCCTGCGGCAGATAGGCCAGCGCCTGGCGCTGGTATTCGAACGGGCTCTCCAGGCACAGCGTCACCGGATCCTCGAGTCCGAGCTGTCGCGCGAAATGCTCGAAGCGGCCGGCCACCGACAGCGTCGCCGAGGTGAAGATCCAGGCCGCGTGACTCTGCGTCCGCAGCTCGCGCAGCGGCTGCGACAGGTCGAGCGGTGTCGCATGGAACGAAAAACCGTGTGCACTCAGCTCGTACCAATGCACGGCATCGCGATCGTGCGAATCGCAGACTTCGGCGAGACGCGCGGCCTGGGTTTCCGCGCGCTCGTGCACGCTGGCGAGGCCGCGGCTGCGTTCTGCGTGCTTGCCCAGCGCTTCGGCCAGCGCACCGAGCGCGTCACGCAGCGCGGCGAGCGCGGTGTCGACTTCGCTGTCGTTCTCGATCTGCGTCATCGCGCCCTTGGCCGGGAACCGGTCGAGCGCCAGACGCACGCGCTTGACCGCGAGACTCAGCGCCTCGACCGGTGCCTGCAGCACCGCAAGCGCGCCGGCGATGCCGCCGCACTCTGAGAGCGCGTCGTTCGCGAGCTCGGTGAGCTGTCGCGCCGACAGCGACACGGAGAAGAACTGCCCGGCGAGCTCCGGGATCTGGTGCGCCTCGTCGAGGATGAACGCATGCGCGCCGGGCAGGATTTCGCCGAAGCCTTCCTGCTTGATCGCGAGATCCGCGAACAGCAGATGATGGTTGACGACGACGATGTCGGCTTCCTGCGCCGCGCGCCGCGCCTTGACGACGAAGCAGTCGTTGAACAGCGGACAGTCCGCGCCGAGGCAATTCTCGGTCGTCGACGTGACCCGCGGCCAGAGCGGCGAATCCTCCGCCACTTCCGCGAGCTCCGCGCGATCTCCCGAGCGCGTGCGCGTCGACCAGGCATGGATCGCCTGAAGCTGCGAAACCTGCTCGCGGCTCGCGAAACGGCCCTCGTGCCGCGCCTGATCGAGCCGGTGCAGACAAACATAGTTCGCGCGCCCCTTGAGCAGCGCCGCCGACACGCGCGCACCGAGCACGCCGCGCACCTGCGGCAGGTCGCGGTGGAAGAGCTGGTCCTGCAGCGTCTTAGTGCCGGTCGAGATGATGATGCGCTTGCCCGAGGTCAGCGCGGGCACGAGATACGCGAACGTCTTGCCGGTGCCGGTGCCGGCTTCGGCGATCAGCATCTGCCGATCGGCGATCGCTTCCTCGACCGCGGCGGCCATCGCCTGCTGCGAGACGCGCGGCGCGAAACCGGGAACCTCGCGCGCGAACGGACCTTCGGGACCGAGCAGGTCCGCGGCGGATGCGGGCGCATGGCGCGACATGAGAGCTGGATCCCGGCTCATCGCACATGCCTGTGCTCGCCGGGATGAGGACATCCTGTCCTCACATGCGCACCGGCGGCGCGACGCGGCACTCCTTCAATCGCTGCTTCGCCTGCGCTTCGGTCGCGGCATCCTTGAAGGCGATGCGCGCCTCGACCACGGTCTGCCAGTTGCGCGCGCAGAGGCTCCCGACTTTCGGGCCCAGCGTGAAGCTCTTGATCGCGAGCGACGTGTCGCCGACGTTCGTGAGCTCGAGATCGATCGTACCGCCCGACTGCGCGCGCACCTCTCCGAGGTCGGCGATCGACGGCAGGATCTGGA
>DAISJF010000370.1:0-3086 GCA_036821625.1 Rhodanobacteraceae bacterium | reverse complement strand
ATCGGCGAAGGTCCCGGCACGCGACTCCTGTTGCTTGCGATCGAAGGTGCGCCGACCGAGCGCCTCGCCGCGTTGAGCCGCGGGCTCGCCGATGCTCTGCGTAACGACACGCATTTCGACGACGTGATCAACGGCGCGTTCGACCCGTCCGCGCTCGATCCGAAGTGGCTGCCGTACCGCTATCTGCTGGCGCCGACGCTCGATCGTCATGCGCTCGATGCTGCGTATCTTGCCGATCAGCTGAGCCAGCGCGTCGAGGATCTCGCTTCGCCGGCCGCGACGCTGCTCAAACCGCTGCTGCCGCGCGATCCGACGCTGGAAACGCTCGCGCTCGCCGAACGCTGGTCGCCGCCGAAGCCGCCGGCGATGCGCGACGGTGTCTGGTTCTCGTCCGACGGCGCGGCCCTGCTGCTCGCCGAAACGCGCGGCGCCGGGTTCGACCCCGCCGCGCAGGGCGAAGCAATCTCAGCGCTCGAATCCGCGTTCCATCGACTGCCGGACGCCGACGGCGCGCGCCTCGTGATCAGCGGGCCCGGCTATTTCAGCGTGCTGATCAATGCGAAGACACGCGGCGAAGCGGATCGCATCGGCGCCGTCAGCACGATCGGATTCATCCTGTTGCTGCTTCTCGCGTATCGAAGCCCGACGCTGCTGCTGCTGGCCGCATTGCCGATCGCGAGCGGCGCGCTCGCCGGCATCGCAGCGCTGGCCGCATTGTTCGGTTCGGCGCATGGCATCACGCTCGCGTTCGGATTCACGCTGCTCGGCGTCGCGCAGGAATATCCGATCCGTCTTCTGAGCCACCGCCGTGCCGGCGAAACCGCACTCGAAAGCGTGCGTGCGTTGTGGCCGCTGCTCGCGACCGCAATCGTGTCGGCGGCCATCGCGTATCTCGCGTTCTTCGCCTCCGGCGTGAGCGGCCTCAAGCAGCTCGCGGTGTTCACGATCACGGGCCTGCTCGTCGCGGGTTTGTCGACGCGCTATCTCCTGCCTCACGTGCTGCCGTCGCGTTTTCGCGACGCCGCGGACATCGCCGCAGTCGGCGCCGCGCTCGGTCTGATCGAGCGCGTGCCGCGGCCTCCGTGGCTGCCGTGGCTGCTGGCTGCGATCGCGCTCGCGCTGCTCTGGCGCGCGCCGGGACCGATGTGGCAGAACGATCTCGCGGCGCTGACGCCGGTGCCGGAAGATCTGCTGCTGCGCGACGCAAAGCTGCGCGGCGAGCTCGGCGCTCCGGACGTGCGCTATCTGCTCGTGCTGCGCGCGCCGGATCGCGAGCGCCTGCTCGAGCTGTCCGAAAGCATCGCGCCGCAGCTCGACACGCTCGTCAAGCAGGGCGCGCTCGAAGCGGTCGAGTTGCCGAGCCGTTACTTGCCGAGCCTCGCGACGCAGCGCGCGCGCCAGGCCAGGTTGCCCGATCGCGCGACGCTCGCGGCCGCACTGGCCGCTGCGAGCCGCGATCTGCCGTTCCGCGCCGATCTCTTCGCGCCGTTTCTCGACGACGTCGAAACGGCGCGCACGTTGCCGCCGCTCGACGTCGACACGTTCACGCGCGCGCCGTTCGGCAAGCGGCTCGCCTCGATGCTGGTGCGATTCGACGCCGGCTCGAATTCCGCTCCTCCGGCTTCGGCCGACTGGCTCGCGCTGGCGACGCTGTCGGGCGTGCATGACGCCGCCGCGCTCGAGCGGTTCGCAGAAACGACGAACGGGGCCGCGCGCCTGCTGGACTTGAAGTCCGCTTCCGAGTCGCTCGTGATCGCGTATCGCGAGCGGATACTGCGCGCACTCGGCATCGCGCTCGGACTCCTTGCGCTAACCGTCGTCGTCGCGCTGCGCAGCGTGCGGCGCGCGTGGCACGTGATCGCGCCGATGTCGCTGGCGACTCTGTTCGTGCTCGTCGTGGAGCGCGTTTCGGGCATTTCGCTGTCGCTGTTCCACCTCGTCGCGCTGACGCTGGCGGCCGGCCTCGGCCTGCACTACGCGCTGTTCTTCGAACGTCCGGTCGCCGACGCCGCGGAAGCGAGACGCACGCTGCACGCAACGCTGGTCTGCATCGCCTCCGCGCTGCTGGTGTTCGGGATGCAGGCGTTTTCGTCGCTGCCGGTGCTGCGTGCGATCGGCCTCACCGTCGCGCTCGGCGTCGGCTTTCACTTCTGCCTGTCGATCCTGATGGCGCGGCCGCGAAAACGGCCGGGACACGGATCATGACGGCGGAGGGCTGGCAGAGCCTGATCCCGCATCGCGGATCGATGTGCCTGCTCGACGAGGTCGTCGCGTGGGATCCGAATACGATCCATGCACGTTCGCGCTCGCACGCGCGCGCGGACAATCCGCTGCGGAGTGACGGGATGCTGCGCGCCGTGCATCTTTGCGAATACGGCGCGCAGGCCATGGCCGTGCACGGCGGGCTGGTCGCGCGTGCCGAAGGCAGCACGGCGGCGCCGGGTTTCCTCGTTTCGCTGCGAGATGTCGATCTTGCCCTCGTCCGCGTCGACGGTCTCGACGGCGTGCTCGACGTGCACGCCGAAAAGCTGATCGGTGACGCGAACGGATGGCAGTACGCGTTCCGCGTCGAGCACGCAGGGCGTTTGCTCGCGCGCGGCCGAGCTGCGGTGCTCGCAAGGGCTTAGGTTTTCCCCTCTCCCGCTTGCGGGAGAGGGCGGGGTGAGGGTTCTTTTAGCGAAAGGCGTCAAGAGTCTCGCTGGGAACGTTGAACCAAGTGTTCCCTCACCCTAACCCTCTCCCGCAAGCGGGAGAGGGGAATCGAGGGTCGCGAACGCGCGTATCGGAAACGTGCCGATGCCGCGGACCTTGGGCGGCACGGCGGAGAAGCGAAAACCCGCCGTTGGCAGAGCGCCGAGGTTGCACAAGTGCTCGACGATCGGAACGCCCGCGCCGAGCAGTGTCGTATGCACGGGTCGCGTGCCGTCCGCGGTGTCGTCGATGTTCAGCGAGTCGATGCCGACGAGTCGCGCGCCGGCGTCGCGCAGATGCGTCGCCGCATCGGCCGTCAGGAACGGATGGCCCTCGAAATAGCGGTCGGTGCGCCAGTGCGCGTCCCAGCCGGTGTGCACGAGCACGGCCTTGTC
>DAISJF010000369.1:0-3087 GCA_036821625.1 Rhodanobacteraceae bacterium | reverse complement strand
GTCGCGGTCGTGTCCGTCACGTTCGCCGTGAACACGATGTTCGTGAACGCCGCATCGGTGGCGACGTCGATCGTCCAGCTGTCGGCGTTGCTGCCGGTCCACGTGAACGTCGGCCGGAACGGCTGATCGGTCGCGCCGTCGGCCGGACCGGTCAGTACCGGCGTCGTCGGTATGCCCTGCGTGATGGTGAGGCTCACGTTCGCGGTCTTGTCGTCCGCGCCGCTCGCCGTTCCGTTGATCTGGATCGGATAGGTGCCCGCCGCCGCGCCGGCCGTGTTGTCGATCGTCAGCGTGCTGACACCCGGCAGCGAAGGCACCGGATTCGGGTTGAACGTCGCCGTCGTCGGCGACGGGTTACCCGATGCGCTCAGCGTGACCGGGCTGTTGAAGGCCGCGATCGAGCCGACGTCGATGTCATAGGTCGCCGGAGTCCCTGCGCAGATCGACTGATCCTGCGGCGAAGGATTCAGCGTGAAGCCGGGTTGGCCGCAGGCATCGAACTTGAAGTTGCCGACGCGCGTGCGCCAGTTGAACTGGCTCGTCGTCTGGTAGTACTCGTTCGTGTACCAGAACGTGCAGTCGTCGACCGGGTCCACGGTGATGCCGCTGTAGTCGCCCCAGCGGTTCAACGTGCCCTGCTGGCTTCCCGTGCCATCGAACAGATGCGCTTCGCCCTGACTCAGCTGGTTCGGCGGATCGCTCGCGAGTCTTCCCGCATAACGAATCTGAGGATTGATCGACGCGCTCGAGGCGCTGAACCCGACGGCGAGATTGCCCGCGGAATCCATCGCCGCGCTGGCCATCCAGCGCCAGGTCGTATCGGGCTGATAGGTGCTTTCCTGAAAAACCGTGATCGGAGCCGCGAACGGGTTGCGCAGTTCGAACCAGCGCACGCCGGCGACGTTGTTCGAGCTGACCGTGTAGTTGCCGACCACCGCTTCGTGGTCGCCGAAGTTGCGATAGGTCACGCGGAACATCAGGCGATCGCCGATCGCGTCGATCGCATTGCCGCCCGTGCCGCCGAGCTGCGGCACGCAGGCGCGATTGCCCGGGCACAGCACCGTGAAGCCGGCCGCGGGCGGCGAATCGAACAGCGTGTACGTCGAATTGCCCGGATTGGCGAAGTCGGCGTGGAAGTGGAACACCTTGTAAGCACCGTTGCCGGGGAACTCGACGAACGGATTCGGTGAACCCAGCGCCGGCTGGATCTGACCGTCCATGCTGGCCGGAAGGAACGCATCCTCGCTCGGACCTCCGGTGATGCCCGGCGTCACGAACGAAGCCGCCGTGCCCGCGAGCATCGACGTGCGATCGAACGCGAACGCCTGCGGACCGAGGAACGCGGTGCCCGACGAATTGAAGATGTTCATCGCCATGTAGTAGCCGTCGGGCCACACGGCGATGTGCGGATAGTCGAAGAAGTTGCTGCCGAGGTGGAAACCGTAGCGGTTCCAGGTGCCGGTCGCGTCGCTGGTCGTCGAGATCGCGATGCACTCGTCGGTCGGAACGCTGTTGCCGGCGAACTGGCTGATCAGCCAGCGGTTGGCGAGCTGATCGTAGAGAACGACGGGATCGCCGTGCCCGGCGCTTTCGCAGACGCCGCCGAAGCCGGCCCAGACCGAGGAGATGCTCTGCGGGCCGAGCAGCGAGTTTCCGGTCGCCTTGTCCCAGACCTGGAAGCCTTCGTTGACCATCTGCACGAACTGCGTCTCGCCGATCGCGCCGTTCGTGTCCGGCGGTGCGCAGCTGCAGCCGACGCCCGGGAAATCGATGCCTTCGAAGTTCAGGATCGGGCTCGGCATTTCCGGTGTCGGCGCCATCGTGTGCTGAACGACGGGGTCGAGACTGTCGATGTGGTGATTCGGCAGCTGCGGGTTTTCCGGTCCCTCGCGGCCGTCGGCGTCTTCGTCGATGTCCTTGCGCGCCGGCAGGTAGTAGAGCGGCAGCGAGACGTCGTGCTGATAGGAGAGTCCAACCATCATCCCGTGGTTGCCGACCGGAGTCGGTCCCTGGGATGCAGCGGTGGCGAGCGTCGCGCTGCCGAGCGCGAGCAGCGAAGCGACGATGAGCGGAACGCGTATCTTGAGTTTCATCAGTCCCCTTCCTTTGAACCTGCCAGGATTCACCGACGCGCCGATCTTGCGACCGCACAAGTCCGCGCGCCCGATACCGTGGGCGTGGCGGACGAGTCGAATTCGACGCGCTGTGGGCGTAGCCCTAAGACCCCTGAAGACTGCGCCCTTCGGCCGACCAATAATCAGCCTAATGGCGGATAGTGACTTGCGCGCGGCGACAAATCAATTGCTGCCTGGGTGGTTCACCGCGCGGGGGCGACGAAACTGTGATGCAGGGACATGTAAAGACGGCCGACCACGAACGGCCGATGATTCCCTCGCGCGATTCAGCTTGCGTGACGCGGTGGTTCGAGCACGTCCGACATCGTGTAGAGCCCGGTGGTCCGTCCGGCGAGCCACGTCGCGGCGCGCAGTGCACCGCGCGCGAAGATGTCTCGATCGGCAGCGCGATGGGTCAGCTCGATCCTCTCGCCGTCGCCGGCGAAAAGCACGGTGTGCTCGCCCACGATGTCACCGGCGCGCACGACCGCAAACCCAATCGTCGAGGGATCGCGCGGCGATGCCGACGCCGCGCGTTCGCGTTGCGCGACGCGATCGAAATCCTCGCCGCGCGCTTCGGCCACTGCGCGGCCGAGCAACAGCGCGGTGCCGGACGGCGCGTCTTTCTTGTGCCGGTGATGCGCTTCGGCGATTTCGCAGTCCCAGCCGGACAGCGCGCGCGCGGCATCGCGTGCGAGACGCACGAGCTCGGCGACGCCGAGACTGAAGTTTGCGCTCCAGAGCGCCGCGATCGTCGCGGCCGCGTCTCGCAGTGCGGCATGCTGCGTTTCCGACAGACCCGTCGTGCCGCTGAGGAACGCGATGCGACGCGAGCGCGCAAACGCAAGCGCGCCGTCGAACGCGTGCGCGGAACTGAAATCGATCAGCACCTGCGGCGCAGGCGATTCCAGCGAAGACGTGTACGCAAGATCACCCGCCGCTGCGCCGAAGTGTTCGCGCAACGACGTGCCGA
>DAISJF010000368.1:0-3100 GCA_036821625.1 Rhodanobacteraceae bacterium | reverse complement strand
GCCCGTCAGAACGGATCGGTTGCCACGACATCGACCGGCAGTGCGAACAGTGCGGCTGCGCAGGATTCGCCATCGGACGCCGCGCCCAAATCGGCGGCCGGCACACCTGCTGGTCGCGGTCCATTGTTGAAATGGACCGTCGTCGACGACGGCGGCGTGCACGGCTATCAGGTGTTCCGTTCCACATCGGAGTCCGGACCGTTCGTGCTGGTCAATACGATCACGATTCCGGCGAACGCCGCGCACGCGAAGGGGACGAATGCCTATCAGTGGCGCGATGAGGCCGCGGAGTCAGGCAAGACCTACTGGTATTACATCGGCGCCGTCGGCAAGGACGGCACGAAGCGAAAGCTGTCGAATCCGCAGAAGAAGGTCGTCACCGAATAACGCGGGCCGCTACAAGAACTCTCGGGACGCGGCGCTCAGCTCCTTGTGCGCAACGCAAACGAGCCGCTGTCGCCTTCAAGCACCGATCCCTGTTCGTACCAGTCGCCGAGCACGATCCGCTGCGACGGCTCCTGTGCGTGAGCGATGCGGTGAATCGCCGGACGATGCGTGTGCCCGTGAATCAGCGTGCGCGTACCGTGCCTTCGTAATGCGTCGGCGACCGCATCGGAGTTGACGTCGGTGATCGCGTCCGCGGCCGCGCGCGTGTAGCGCCTGCTCTCCGCTCGCGCCTGCGCGGCAAACCGTTCGCGCTCGGCGAGCGGACGCGCCAGAAACGCGCGTTGCCACGCCGGATCGCGCGTCTCGCGGCGGAACGCCTGATACGGCTCGTCGTCGACGCACAGCGTATCGCCGTGCATCAGCAGCACGCGCTCGCCTTCGATCTCTACGATGCTCGGGTCCGGCAGCAGCGTCATGCGCGCGCGCCGAGCGTACCCGTCGCCGAGCAGGAAATCGCGATTGCCGTGGATATAGAAGCACGGAACCTCGCGCGCGTAGAGACGCGCGAGCCCTTCCGCGACACGATCTCCGACCTCGTCGGACGCATCGTCCCCGATCCACGCCTCGAACAGATCGCCGAGGATGTACAGCGCGCGTGCCTTCGCCGCGTCGTTCTCGAGAAATTCCAGGAACAGCCGCGTGATCTGCGGACGGCTCGCGTCGAGATGCAGATCCGAGATGAACAGCGTCGTCATGCGATATGGAATTCGCCGAGGCGCCGGCCGCGCGGCGCCCGACGGCCCGTGGCCTACTTGATGACGCTGATTTTCTCGATGACGACCGGCGTTGTCGGCACGTCGCTCTTGAACGGACCCTGCGCGCCGGTAGGAACCGCCTTGATCTTGTCGACCACGTCGAGTCCGGAGACGACCTTGCCGAAAACCGCATAACCCCAGGTCGCACCGCTCGCGTCGCTGGTGTAGTCGAGGCGCGGGTTGTCGACGACGTTGATGAAGAACTGCGCCGTCGCCGAATTCGGATCGCCCGTGCGCGCCATCGCGAGCGTGCCGCGCGTGTTGCTGACGCCGTTCTTCGCTTCGTTCGGGATCGCGGGGCGCGTCGGCTTCTGGCGCAGGTCGCGCGTGAACCCGCCGCCCTGGATCATGAAGTTGTCGATGACGCGGTGGAAGATCGTGCCGTCGTAGAAGCCGCTGTTGACGTAGGCGAGGAAGTTCTCGACGGATTTGGGCGCCTTGTCCGGATAGAGCTCGATGGTCATGTCACCGAGACTCGTCTTCACCAGCACCTTCGAGGCGACCGCCTTGTCGGCCTCGGCCGGCGTGGTCTCGGCTTTTGCCTTCGGCGCGGCGGCCTTCGCCGGGGTCTTGGCGGCAGGCTTCGCCGGTGCCGGCGCGGTCTGCGCGAAAACGAATGCGGGCAGGAGCAGCACGAGAGTCAACAGGGCGCGTCTGAGCATGGAAGCCTCCGAGGATTGGATGGCGCATGATAGGCAATCGGCGCGGCGCCCGCACGGCGTGCCCGCGGTCAGGCCGCGATGCGCTCGGGGCTGCGCACCTGCAGCTTGAGATCGACGATCTTGAAGAAGCTGACTTCCTGCTCGAGATCGGCGCGCGTCAATGGATGCTGGTCGAGCCAGGCGGCCGGAAGCTCCAGACGCAATGTCTTGTCCTCCGCGATCGCGCGCAGCGGCGGCAGCGGATCGGTCGTGCGGCTGCGGCTCAGCAGAGCCGCGAGCCGCAGCAATGCGGTCAGACGCCGCGCCGTGCGGCGCAGGCGTTCGGGCAGTGCGTCGATGCTTTCGCGATCGGGCTTGCGCCGGTGCGAGCGGATGATTGCCGCAAGCGCCTGCTGGCCCTGCCGGCTGAAACCGGCGAGATCGGAGTGGGCGACGATGTAGGCGCCGTGCAGATGGTGCAGGCTGTGTGCGATCGCGAGCCCAATCTCGTGGATGTCGGCGCACCAGCCGAGCAGGTCGCGGTCCAGCGCGCCGAGCTGCCACGCGTCGGCGACCTGATCGAACAGCACCATCGCGGCGTGATGCACGCGCGCGGCCTGTGCGCGATCGACGCCGTAGCGGATCGCAAGCGCCGCGATGCTGCCCGAGCGCGGATCGGCGTGCAGCGCGCGACCGACCATGTCGTAGAGCAGGCCTTCGCGCATGGCGGTCTCGCAGACGTTCATCTGCTCGAGCGAGAACGTCGCGAATGCGGCTTCCAGGATCGCGACGCCGCCGGCGATCACCGGCACGCGCTCTTCGGCGAGTCCGGCGAGGCGGATATTGTCGATGCTGCCGGCCTCGATCAGCGCATCGCGCAGGCGTGTCATTGCACCCGCAGTGATGCCTTGTTCGCACCAGCCGTTCGCCTGCACGATGTTGCCGATCGCGCGCGCGGTGCCGGACGAGCCGATCGCCTCGCCCCAGCCGCGCTGGCGATAGTCCGCCGCGAACTGGAGCAGCTCGACCGCGATGTCGGTCTGCGCCTGGCGCCAGCGCTTGGCGGAAATCTTGCCGTCGCCGAAGAAGCGCAGCGTGCTGGCGATGCAGCCCATCTGCACGCTTTCGGTCTCGAGCGCTTCGAAGCCCTGGCCGATGATGAACTCGGTGCTGCCCCCGCCGATGTCGATGACGAGCCGGCGCTGCCGCGACTGCGGCATGCCGTGCGCGACGCCGAGATAGATCAGGCGCGCTTCC
>DAISJF010000367.1:0-3111 GCA_036821625.1 Rhodanobacteraceae bacterium | reverse complement strand
CCCGCTTGCGGGAGAGGGTTGGGGTGAGGGCGCTTTTCGCGTAGCGCTGGTCCGCTTTTCGCGTAGTGCTGGTCGATGAGAGGTCTCGCGAAAAGATCCCTCACCCTGCCCTCTCCCGCAAGCGGGAGAGGGAAAAGCGTGTCTCTGTGGGAGCGTTACTTCTTGCGCCGGAACAGCCCGCGCAGTTGCCCGATCGCGCCGCCGATGCGGCCGAAGCTCTTCATACGACCGAACAGCCCGCCGACCTTGCCCGCCGCGGTGTAGGCACGGCGCAGCTCGGACAACTCGACCTCGCGGCTGTCGGTGATGCGATTCTCCCATCGACGCTTGATTTCCTGCTGCTGCACCTTGCTGCGCAGCTGCTTTCGATAGGCCTCGGGCAGATCCTCGCGCAGCAGCGTGTTCGGCTCGCGCACGAGATAGCGGCCGATCTGCTCGTAGAGCGCCGCGTCGACCTGCGCTGGCGCGATCGATTTCACCGTCGTGTCGAATCCATCGAAATGGGCAAAGCTCATGCGCAGCACGCCGCTTTCGGCGTCCGCATGGAAATGCGCGGAGATCGGAATGCGGCCCTTGGCGCGAAACGTCGCGCCGATGAGATCGCCGGAAGTGTCCTTGCGCGGCGCCGTCATGCCACCGATCCGATGACGCTGGAAAAAGCCCGAGACCGCGCGCAGCCGGCTCGCGCCTTCGACTTCAACGGACGGACATTCCTCGCTGGCGATGGCGCAGCCGAAATCGAGCGTGATATCGCGCGCGGAAGGCTGCTTCAGGTCCTCGAGCCGATATTCGTGGTCGACATAACCGACGATTTGCCCGTAGCCGGGCACGTGATAGTGCAGCGCGATGCGCGACTGCAGCGTTCTGAGCTTATGGGTCAGCTCGGCGAGAAACGCGTGCAGTCCGTCGAGCGCAGGTTCCAGACGCGTGCGATACGCGGTGTCGCGTTCGGCCTTGCGACGGGACGATTCGTCGCCGGCGATACCGCGCTGCTGTGCCTGCTGTTCGAGCTCGTCGAGCAACCCCACGTCGGCCCCAACCTCCCCTGTTCGACGATGCGCATTTCCCAGCCAAATGCCCATCGTTGCGCGCGACCTTAATAGCAGCCGGGGCAGCAGGCAAGCGGGAGCCAGTCGACGATACGCGCGGTCAATACGCGGATTTCAGTGACGAACGGCACAAACTCGCGTTTTTACACCTGATGTACGATGGACGCTGTTTTCGCATTTGTTCGTCCACATCAGACGTTTTCCCCCTGTTTTTCACCCCGTTTTTCACCCCACGGACTAGAGGCAACATCGGAATGGCCATCGATATTTCCAAACTGAATCAACGTCAGCTCGACGACCTCATTGCGCGTGCGCGCGCGCGTCAGGTTGAGCTTGCCCGGGAAAAGGCGACGAAGCTCCGCGCAAAGATCAGCGCAATGGTCAGAGCCGAGGGATTTGCGATCGAGGATGTGTTCGCAGGCAGCGGTCGCCGTGGCGTGCGCAGGAAAGTCAAGCCGAAGTATCGCAATCCCGCCGATCCGAGTCAGACCTGGACCGGCCGCGGCAAGCGCCCGCGCTGGTATCAGGCTGCGCTCTCGGCGGGCAAGAAGGAAAAGGACTTGCTCATCGGCTGAAGCGCTCGTGTTCGTCGAACGACGAGAGAACGCCGGCTCCCAGCCGGCGTTCTCTTTTGCGCGCGATGCACGCCGACTGTCGCCCAGCCTTTATAATTTCCCGGCGCGCAGCGCGGCGAAGCGGATGCGGCAAGCCAAGGAATCGATCGTCGTATGAACAAGCCGATCTGGGAACCGAGCACGGAACGCATCGAGCGCGCGAACATGAGCCGCTTCATGCGCTTCGTGCGCGAGAGCACGGGCAACGAAGATCTCCGCCGCTACGCGCCTCTGTACGATTTCTCGGTACGCCATCCCGAAAAATTCTGGCCGCTGGTCTGGGAGTTCTGCGGCATCCGCGCTTCGGGCGATCACGAGCCGGTGCTCGTCGACGGCGACAAGATGCCGGGTGCGCGCTGGTTCCCCGACGTGCGCCTCAACTTCGCGCAGAATCTCCTGCGCCACAAGGACGACCGCACCGCGATCGTGTTCCGCAACGAATGGGGACACCAGCGCGAGATCAGCTACTCCGAGCTTCATGCCGAAGTCGGCCGCGTCGCGCATGCCCTGCGCGAGGCCGGCGTCGGGGTTGGCGATCGCGTCGCCGGCTTCATGCCGAACATGCCGGAAACCGTGATCGCAATGCTCGGGACGACCTCGCTGGGAGCGACCTGGTCGTCGTGCTCGCCGGATTTCGGCATCAACGGCGTGGTCGACCGCTTCGGCCAGATCGCGCCGAAGGTGCTGTTCACCGCGGATGCGTATGGCTACGGCGGCAAGCGCTTCGATTGTCTCGCCAAGATTCGCGGCGCGCTCACGAAGATCCCGAGCATCGAGAAACTCGTCGTCGTGCCGTATTCCGGCGACGCGCTCGCGCTGGACGATCTGCAGAACGCGGTGGCGTGGCCCGAATTCGCCGGCAGCGAGGATCGTCCGCTGCAGTTCGAGATGCTGCCGTTCGATCATCCGCTCTACATCATGTATTCGTCCGGCACGACCGGCGTGCCCAAGTGCATCGTGCACGGCGCCGGCGGCACGCTGATCCAGCATCTCAAGGAGCTCGTGCTGCACACCGACCTCCGCCGCGAGGACCGTTTTTTCTACTACACGACCTGCGGCTGGATGATGTGGAACTGGTTCGTGTCCGGTCTCGCCGTCGGCGCGACGCTGATCCTGTACGACGGCTCCCCATCGCATCCGGACGGCAACGCGCTCTGGGATCTCGCCGACGAGACCGGCATCAGCGTGTTCGGCACCAGCGCGAAGTGGATCAGCGCGACCGAGAAGGCCGGCGTCAAGCCGCGCGAGACGCACAAGCTGCTCCCGCTCCGGACGATCCTCTCGACAGGCTCGCCGCTCGCGCCCGAGAGCTACGACTATGTCTATCGCGACGTCAAGGAGCGCGTGCTGCTGGCCTCGATCTCCGGCGGCACCGACATCATTTCGTGCTTCGCGCTCGGCAATCCGCTGCTGCCGGTCTATCGCGGCGAGCTGCAGTGCCGCGGGCT
>DAISJF010000366.1:0-3121 GCA_036821625.1 Rhodanobacteraceae bacterium | reverse complement strand
GGAGTTGATGAACATCACCAACGAGCACCGGCACGTGCCGCTGGCCATGCCGGATTGGGAGCCGGGACAACTGCGCGCCGGATTTCTGCCCGACCTCGCCGCGATCGGCGTATCGCCTCCGGTCCGCGATCTGTTCGAGCGTGCCGTCTCCGTGCTCGGCACCGAGCTCGGTGAGCGCCGCACCGTCGATTTCTCCGACTACGACTTTGCGCACATGCGCCGCGCCGCGCTGCTGATCATGGAGAGCGAGCTCGCCGTCGAGCTCGAGCACGAGCTCGACGATCGCGCGCATCCGGTCTCGCCGCGCCTGCGTGCGATGATCGACTACGCGCGGGCAAAGTCCGCCGTGGACCTCGTGCGGGCCGATCGCCTGCTCGACGACGGCGTGCGTAAGGCGCGCCGCGTGTTCGCCGATGTCGACGTGCTCGTGCTGCCGACTATCGGGCACGGGCCCTATCCGCTCGCCGAACGCGAACGCGCCGACGATGCGGATCTCACCAGCTTCGCGAGCATCTCGGGTTGTCCTGCGATCAGCCTCCCGATGGGCCTGCTGCCGGATGGGTTGCCGGCCGGCCTGCAGCTCGTCGGACCCCCGGGCTCGGACCTGCGCCTGCTCGAGCTCGCCGAAATCTGCGCCGCCACGCTCGATGCGACACCCGCCTATCCGATCCGCGCCTGAGCGATCGCCTGAGCGCCTGCCGCTCGACGGTGCCGACGTCGGCTACTGGCCGCACGCTTTCGCGCGCGCGCGCGCCGATGCGCTGCTCGACGCGCTGCGTGGCGAGATCCCGTGGGAGCAGCATCGGCTGCGTCTGTTCGGACGCGAGGTCGCAGCGCCGCGGCTGTCCTGCTGGATCGGCGATCCGGGCGCGACGTACACGTATTCGCGGACCCGGTTCGTCCCGCACGCATGGACGCCCGCACTGGCCTCGCTGCGCGAGGATCTCGCCGCGCGGTTCGGTCTCGGCTTCAACAGCGTGCTCGCGAATCTCTATCGCGACGGCAGGGATTCGATGGGTTGGCACAGCGACGACGAGCCGGAGCTTGGCACGGCGCCGGTGATCGCGTCACTGAGCTTCGGGGCTCCGCGACGGTTCCGCTTTCGATCGCGCCAGACGAAAAGGGTCGCGCTCGCGATCGATCTCGCACACGGCAGCCTGCTCGTGATGCAGGGCGCCACGCAGCGGCTCTATCAGCACGATCTGCCGAAGGTCGCCGTCGCCGGCGTGCGCGTGAATCTGACGTTTCGCCGGATTCTCGCGTAAGTCGCGCCGCTAGTGCGTCCGCGCCGCCCAACGCGCCTGACCTTGCTCCAGCGTCCAATCGACGATCTGCGGCAGGAGTGTCGCGAGCGCCTGCTCGAATGCCGCGGCCGCTTCGCCGGGCTGCGACCCGGAGATGGGTGCGTCGGCCTGAAACGCGCGCGCGGCCGCGATCCGGTTTTCGGAGGAATCGGTCAACCTCGCGTTGAGCCGGATGGTCGCGTGCGCGGAGCCGTCGCGATACTGCGTTTCGAAATCATAGAGATCCGTCGTGAGCGCGAAGTCGGCATGCAGGCCCGACGAAACCGCGCCGACGCCGGTGATGCGTCCGGAATCCTGGAATGCCTGCAGCAGCAGCCCGCGCAGCAGCACCGGCGCTGCGTCGGACCAGCGCGCGCCCTTGTATGTTTCGAACACGCCGGGCGTCGGCATGACCAGCATGCGCGTCGTGTCCAGCGCATCGCTTGCCATCGGCGTTTCGATCGCGAGCTGCCAGGAGACGGCGGCGCCCGGTGCCGCTGCCGCCGGCGCGGGCGCGGTGTAGCGCGGCGCGTAAACCGTGAACGGCTCCTGCCGGGTCAGCGAGGCGCAGGCGCCGAGCAGCAGCGCAACGGCGAGCGATAGCGAACGATGCGTGCGGGTCATCGCGATTCGAACTCCTTGGGCTGATCGCGGCCGAGCAGCAGGCTGTTCGAGTCCGCGAGGCGATCGCTGAGCTGCTTCAGCGAACGCAGCGTTTCGCGCAGCTCGACGATGGCCGGGCCGAGCTGGCGCAATCCCTGGTCGCTGAATTCGCTGATCGCGGCGCGATTGTCGCCGATCAGCCCATTGGTCGCGTTGGCGACGCGATCGATAGACTCGAGCGCCTTGTTGGTCGATTCGAGCACCTGGCGCGCATTGTTGCGCATGAGGTCGTTCGTCGTCGTCGCCATCGCGTCGAGCGTGACGAGCGTGTGTTTGAGCTGCTCGGTCGCGCCCGCGAGCTGCTTCAGCGCGACGCTCAGATCCTCGCGCTGCGCGTTCACCGTGCCGGTCACGCCTTCGAGGTTCGCGAGCGTCGCCGAAATGCGATCGACGTTTTCGCGCGACAGCACTTCGTTCGCGCGCAGCAGAAGATCGTTGGCGCTCGTGATGATGTCCGAGCCCGAGGCGAGCAGCTTGGAGAGCGCCGATTCCTCGGACGGGATCACCGGCACCGGATTCTCGGGCGTCGGCGTCAGCGGCGGGCTCGCCGGCGAGCCGCCCGAGAGCTGGATGAAAGCGACGCCGGTCACGCCCATGAGGCCGAGCTTCGCGCGCGTGTCCTGCTTGACCGGCGCTGAGGAGTCGAGGCGAATGCGCGCGATGACCTTGCGCGGATCGTCCTTGGCGAGGGACAGCTGAATCACCTCGCCGACCTTGATGCCGTTGTACTGCACGATTCCGCCCTTGCTGAGTCCGGTCACCGCCTCGGTGAAGACGATGTCGTAGAGCGTGTACTCGTGCTCGATGCTGGACTTGGACAGCCACAGCACGAACGCGAGCGCGAGTGCGAAAACGCCGATCGCAAAAGCGCCGATGATGACGTGGTGGGCTCGGGTTTCCATGGCGTCAATCCGGAAAGGCTGTGAGCGGTGAATGGTGAGCGGCGGGCGGACGGGAAGCGGTCGTTGTCATGGCGGCGCGCTCTTTCCGCTGACTGCTGACCGCTCAGCGCCGACCTCGGCGGCATGCTCCGCCGAGCGTCCGCGCGGTCCCTGGAAATACTCGCGCACCCAAGGCTCGTCGAAGTGCTCGACCTTGTCCAGCGTATCGGCGATGAGCACGCGCTTTTTCGCGATCACGGCGACGCGGTCGCAGATCGTGTACAGCGTATCGAG
>DAISJF010000365.1:0-3125 GCA_036821625.1 Rhodanobacteraceae bacterium | reverse complement strand
CGATCGCAGATCGGCCTGCGCAGCGAGCGCATCGACGTCCGCCGCGGCACCAGCCCCGATGGCTTCTTCTTTCCGCAGGCCTATGCGTTCGCAGTCAGCGACGACGGCAAGGTCGTGCTCGGCGCCAGCGGTGCGGGGTTTGCACGCGAGGCAACCATCTGGACGCCGACCGGCGGCATGCAGTTCCTGTCGACCTATGCGGCTGCGCACGGCGTGACCATTCCGCAGGGATGGGACATGAACAGCGCGCTCGCGGTTTCTTCCGATGGCCTGACCGTCGGCGGCTGGGGCTTCACCCCGAACACCGTCGGCTCGTTCCTCGTCGATCTCCGTCCGGACCGCACGTACGACGCACGCGTCGTCGCGCACGGCACCGTCGACGGCAACAACCTGCAGAGCGGCCCGTTCGCCGGCGTTCCGGCCGGCACGCCGGTCACGATGGTGTTTCGCCTGTCGCAGGCGGGCACCGAGCTCCAGCCGGGCGAGGACACCGAGTATCCGATGATCGTGCCCTCCTTCAAGCTCACGGCCGGCAGCGCCACCGACACCCTCGCGGCGAGCCCGAACGCGGTCGTCGACCTGACCAACGATTTCCCGCTGTCGGACGGCGTCCACCTGTTCGGCACGCCGCTGACGGGCGGCAACACGCTCGCGTTCGAGCTGTTCAATCCGGGCGGCGACATGTTCGATTCGGACGATCTGAACCGCATCAACCGCACGTTCGGGCCGGAATTCTTCGAAAAGATCGACTGGTCGGTGTCGCAGGGCTTCCGCTCGATGAACATCATGCTCGACTCGCTGACGATCAGCGATTTCAAGCCGACGCCGCTCTCGCACTGACGACGTGTTCCGACATTTCGCATCGGCTCCCTCCATATGATGCGGAATCCACGGGCCGGCGCTTTTTGCCGGCCCGTCTTTGTTCCGGTGCCGCGCGTTTTGCGACAATCGCGCCGTGATCGCGCTGATCGACAGCCACAGCCACATCGACACAGCCGAGTTCGATGGCGATCGAAGCGCCGTTCTGGACCGCGCGCGCACCGCCGGCGTGACCCGGCAGATCGTTCCGGCCATCGCACGCTCGGGATTCGCGAAGCTGCGCGATCTTTGCCGTGACGAGCCCGGTCTGCATCCGGCCTACGGCCTCCATCCGATGTATCTCGAAGCGCATCGGCCCGAGCACCTTTCCGAGCTGGCCGACTGGCTCGCGCGCGAGCGCCCGGTTGCGGTCGGCGAATGCGGGCTCGACTACTACCTCGAGAATCTCGATCGCGACGCGCAGCAGATCTACTTCGAGCGTCAGCTCGAGCTCGCCCGCGAGCTCGATCTCCCGGTGATACTGCATGCGCGACGCGCCTTCGACGAAGTCGCCGCGGCGATCCGACGCATCGGCGGCTTGCGCGGCGTCGTGCACAGCTTCTCGGGCAGCGAAGAACAGGCGCGCCAGTTCTGGAAACTCGGCTTCCATCTCGGCATCGGCGGCCCGGTCACGTACGAGCGCGCGAGCCGGCTGCGCGGCATCGTCGCGACGATGCCGGCCGAATGGCTGCTGCTGGAAACCGATTCGCCGGACCAGCCGCTGGCCGCACATCGCGGACAGCGCAACGAACCCGCGCACATGATCGAAGTGCTGGATACCGTCGCGTCGCTGCGCCGCGAATTGCGCGACGCCGTCGCCGCCGCAACGACCGCGAACGCGGTGCGCTTGTTCGGACTCGACGCGCGCTAGCCGCCGCTCTTCAGCAGCCTTGCGATCACACGCGACACGGCCGCGAACGCGAACGTCGCGGTCACGTGCGTCGCCGCACCGAGTCCGCCGCCGCAGTCGAGCTTGAGCCCGGCTTCCCCCGACACGGCCGGGCGCGCGCCGCAGACGGTGCCGTCCGCCTGCGGATAGCGCACGTTCTCGAGCGAGTAGACCGCCTGGACGCCAAAGTAGCGTTTCGGGCCGCGCGGAAAGCCGAACTCCTCGCGCAGCTTTCTGCGGATCAGCGCAAGCATCGCGTCGTGCTCGGTCCTGGACAGGTCGCGCACCGCGACGAGTGTCGGATCGGTGCGCCCGCCGGCCGAGCCGCAAACGATCAGCGGAATCTTGCGCCGCCGGCACCACGCGATCATCTCGACCTTGACGCGAAACGCGTCGCAGGCATCGATGACGAAGTCATGGTCGCGCCCGAGCAGCTCGTCGAGATTCGCCGTCGTCAGGAACCGCGCGAGCGCATCGACTTCGATCGCCGGATTGATCGCACGCGCCCGCGCGGCCATCACGTCGACCTTGGCGCGACCGTACTCGCCCGCGAGCGCGTGGAGCTGGCGATTCGTGTTGCTGACGCAGACATCGTCGCCGTCGATCAGCGTCAGGCGCCCGACGCCGCTGCGCGCCAGCGCTTCGACGGCCCACGAGCCGACGCCGCCGACACCCACCACGCAGACATGCGCGCTCGCCAGGCGCGCGGCGCTGCCGACGCCGTAAAGGCGATCGATGCCGCGGAAACGATCGTCGAGGGTGGGCTGATCCATGCGGGCGCGGGAGCGTAGCACCGGCCGAATCGGGCGGCGTATCGGGCGGGGCCATCGGAGGTTGCAAAGCGGCGAGGAAGCGTAGCCGGAAGCCGCCAGCCGTCAACCGTCAACCGGAACGCAGCACGCTCCCAGCTATCTGCTTTCCGGCTACCGGTTACCGGCTCCCGGCTACCGTATTCAGCCCCCCGCCTTGCCATACTTCACCGCCGAACCTCACGCCTCAGAAAATCCCATGCGCTACCTCGTCTGTCTCTTCGGCGGTGCCCTGATCGGCGCGCTGATCACATTGACCGTCGCGAACATCCTGCGCCAGCGCGACGCGTGGCCGCGCGCGATCATGAATGTGATGCAGCACGAAGTCGGCGAGCTGCGCGATCTCGCGCACGAGGGTCGCTGCTCGGCGCCCGAGGCGACGGCGGCCATGGTGCACCTCGAGCTCATGGCTTCGGATATCGAGCCCGCACTGCTCGCCCCGGGCGCGCGCGACCCCGTGTTCTCGCGCTATGCGGCCGACCTGCGCCAGAAGCTCGCCGCATTCACTGCAGCCGGCGAATGCCCGGCGCGAAGTGCGGCGGTAACGGACATCTCGAACGCCTGCGAGG
>DAISJF010000364.1:0-3131 GCA_036821625.1 Rhodanobacteraceae bacterium | reverse complement strand
CGCGCGTGACGTCGAACTGCTTGCCGACTTCCTCGAGCGTGTGGTCGGTGTTCATGTCGATGCCGAAGCGCATGCGCAGCACCTTCGCTTCACGCGGCGTGAGGCCCGCCAGCACGTCGCGCACCGTCTCCATCAACCCGATGTTCGTCGACGATTCGACCGGCGAGACGATCGCCGCGTCCTCGATGAAATCGCCGAGGTGCGAATCCTCGTCGTCGCCGATCGGCGTCTCCATCGAGATCGGTTCCTTGGCGATCTTGAGCACCTTGCGGATCTTGTCCTCGGGCATTTCCATCTTGACCGCGAGCTCGTCCGGCGTCGGCTCGCGACCCATTTCCTGCAGCATCTGCCGGCTGATGCGATTCAGCTTGTTGATCGTCTCGATCATGTGCACGGGAATGCGGATCGTGCGCGCCTGGTCGGCGATCGAGCGCGTGATGGCCTGGCGGATCCACCACGTCGCATACGTGGAGAACTTGTAGCCGCGGCGATATTCGAACTTGTCGACCGCCTTCATGAGGCCGATGTTGCCTTCCTGGATCAGATCGAGGAACTGCAGGCCGCGGTTCGTGTACTTCTTCGCGATCGAGATCACGAGGCGCAGGTTGGCCTCGACCATCTCCTTCTTCGCACGGCGCGCTTTCGCTTCGCCGATCGACATCGCGCGGTTGATCTCCTTGATGTCGCCGACCGCGAGGAACAGCGCCTTCTCGATCGCGATCAGGCGCTCCTGCTCGTTGCTGATCTGCTCGCGGTGCGACTTGATGCTCGGCGACCACTTCTGGCGCTTGCGGCCGAGCTCGTCCGCCCATGCGGTATTCGTTTCGTTGGCCGGAAAGAGCTTGAGGAAATCCTTGCGCGGCATGCGGCCGTGCTTGATGCAGATGTCCATGATCATCCGCTCGTGATGGCGGATGGTGTTGACGACTTCGCGCAGCTTGCGCACGAAACCGTCGATCATGATCGCGGGCAGCTTGAGCTTGAGGAACGCCTCGGCCATCTGGTCGCGCAGCTTCTGCGACTTGCGATCGGTCAGGCCGTGCTTCTCGGCGATCTTCTGGAACTTCGCGTAGAGCGTGCGCAGCTCTTCCATGCGGCGCGCGACTTCGAGCGGATCGGGCCCGGTTTCGCCGGGGCCGGCTTCCTCCTCGCCTTCCTTCTCGTCCTCGTCCTCGTCATCGTCGGCGGCCGCCTCGGTCACCGGCTCGGGGATCGACATGTTCGGCGGCTCCACGTCGGCGAAGCCGGCGAGCACTTCGGAGAGGCGCTTCTTGCCTTCCTTGTGCTGATCGTATTCCTCGATCAGGAGCTGGATCGACCACGGAAAACTCGCCAGCGCGGACTGGACCTGATTCAGGCCCTCCTCGATGCGCTTGGCGATCGCGATCTCGCCCTCGCGCGTGAGCAGCTCGACCGTGCCCATCTCGCGCATGTACATGCGCACGGGATCGGTCGTGCGCCCGACTTCGGCGTCGACGGCGGAGAGCACCGCGACGGCTTCCTCGGTCGCGGTGTCGTCATCGGCCGCGACCGGCGTTTCGGGCATGAGCGTTTCGGTATCGGGCGCGACTTCGTGCACCTCGATGCCCATGTCGTTGATCATGCCGATGATGTCTTCGATCTGCTCCGGATCGACGATGTCGTCGGGCAGGTGATCGTTGACTTCGGCGTAGGTCAGGTAGCCTTGCTCCTTGCCCTTGATGATCAGGGTCTTGATCTCGGACTGCTGCTCCTGATTGTGTTCTGTGGCCATGGATGTTCCGGAGGGGGTTCTTCGGCGGAGGAAAGAAAGTATAGGAGCCGCGTCAAGGGCGACCGCGGGGCCTTCTACGAGGACGTTCGGCGAGCGCTTCCGGTCGCCGTCGGGTCGGCCGGAAGCGCGTTCTCCGCCGGCCTCTGCCCGGCCGCGGGCCGTGGCTGATCGGCGTCAGTGCGTTTCGAGCCAGAACGTGACCGGCCCGTCGTTGACCAGGTGCAGCTTCATATGGGCGCCGAATCGGCCGATTTCCACCCGCGGATGCAGCGCCTTCGCCCGTTGGACCAGCCGGTCGAACCAGTGTTCCGCATCGGCCGGGGCCGCCGCGGTGCTGAAACCCGGGCGCATGCCCTTTTGGGTGTCGGCGGCCAGCGTGAACTGCGAGACCAACAGGAGATCGCCCCCGCAGTCGACGAGCGAGCGGTTCATGCGTCCCTCCTCGTCCGCGAACACGCGATAGCCGAGGATCCGATCGAGCAGGCGCTGCGTCTGCGCTTCGCCATCGCCCGGCTGCACCGCGACGAGCGCGACGAGTCCCGCGCCGATCGCACCGACTGTCGCGCCATCGACCTCGACATGCGCGTCGGTGACGCGCTGGATCAGAGCAATCATGCGGACGTCCGCGCCATGGCCGCGCATCCTCGCTGCTGCCGGCGACGGCGGTCAATCCTCGCGGAGCGGCTAGAATGGCGCGTCCTCTCATGAGCTCTTCCCCCCGTCTTGCATCCGGCATGTCGTGGCCTGTCGCGCTGCTCTGCGGCAGCTTGCGCATTGCCGGCCTCCTGCCGTTGCCCGTGGTGCACGGTCTTGGGGCCGTGTTCGGGGTCGTCCTCTGGATGATGCGCGGCCGCGCCCGCCGCATCGCCGAGCGCAACCTGTCTCTTGTAATAACGCAAAACGGCGACGAAATCAGACAGCGCCTCGTGCGACAGAGCCTGATCGAGACGGGCAAGGCCATCGCCGAGACCGCGACGATCTGGGGCCGCTCGCCCGAGCATGCGCTCGGTCTCGTCCGCGAAGTGCGCGGAGAGGCGCTTTTCGACGCTGCGCGTGCCAGTGGCAAGGGACTGATCGTCGCCGCGCCGCATCTGGGTTGCTGGGAACTTCTCAACTACTGGCTTGCGGCGCGCACGCCGCTGTCGATCGTGTATCGCCCGCCGCGACAGCCTTCGCTCGAACCGCTGCTGCTCAAGGTGCGCGGCCATCTGCCGGTCGAACAGGTGCGCGCTTCGGGCGCGGGCGTGCGTGCGCTCTATCGGCGGCTCGCCGATGGCGGTGTCGTCGGCATCCTTCCCGATCAGCGACCGAGGCAGGGCGAAGGCGTGCTCGCACCGTTCTTCGGCGTGCCGGCGCTGACGATGGTGCTGCTCTCGCG
>DAISJF010000363.1:0-3138 GCA_036821625.1 Rhodanobacteraceae bacterium | reverse complement strand
AGGATCATGCCTTCCGACACGCCGAACCGCATCTTGCGCGGCGCGAGATTCGCGATGAAGACGACGCTGCGCCCGATCAGCTTCTCGGGCTCGGCGTAGGCCGCGCGGATGCCGGAAAAGATCTGCCGCCGCCCGAGCTCGCCCGCGTCGAGCTCGAAACGCAGCAGCTTGTCGGAGCCATCGACGAGCTCGCAGGCGATGACCTTGCCGATGCGAAAATCGAGCCTCGCGAAATCGTCGATCGAGATCGCGGCGCTTGCCGCGTTTGCTCCGCCGCTCGCAACCTTCGAGCCCTCTCTCTCGGAAGGATTCGTCGGGGATGATCTTGCGACAGCGCCGCTCGTCGCGGTGTTCGCTCCGACACTCCCCGCGTCCTCGGCCGGTTTCAATGATTCCTTCGACGCCTCGATCATCGCCTGAATCCTCTTGGGATCGATGCGGACGAGCAGCGGCTCGAACACGCCGATCGCGTGACCGAGCAGCGGGTCGCTCACGTCGGCAAACAACGTCGCGGACTTGCGCACGAACGACAGCGCACGCTCCGCCGCGTGCGGCACGACGGGCCGCAGGTAGACCGCGAGCGCGTGGAACAGGCTGATCGCAAGCGTGCAGCACACATGCAGCGCACCATCGGCCTGCGGCGACTCCTTCGCGAGCTTCCATGGTGCGATGCGCGCGATGTACTCATTGACAGCGTCGGCCACCGCAACGAGCTTCTTGGAGACTTCGGCGTATTCGCGTCCCCGGTAGAGCTCCGGCACGTCGTCCAGGTGCGACGTCGCCCAGCGGAAGATCTCGTTCTCCTCGCTGCCGAGTTTCGTCGCGAGCTTGTCGCCAAAGAACTGATGCACGAACCCCGCCGTGCGGCTCGCGATGTTCACCCACTTCCCGACCAGATGCGAATTCACGCGCTCCTCGAACGCCTTGAGATCGAGATCGACGTCGGCCAGCGTCGGCCCGAGCAGCGTCGCGAGGTAATAGCGAAGGTAATCCGGATCGAGATGATCGAGATACGTGCGCGCGTTGATGAACGTGCCGCGCGATTTCGACATCTTCGCGCCGTCGACGGTCATGAAGCCGTGCACGTACACGGCCGTCGGCGTGCGCAGGCCGGCGCCGTGCAGCATCGCCGGCCAGAACAGCGTGTGGAAGTAGATGATGTCCTTGCCGATGAAGTGGACGAGCTCGGTGTCCTTCGCACCGGCTGCGACGTAGCGATCGAAATCCGCGGGCCCGAGACCGGATTTCTTTCCGCTTTCGCACAGCTCCTTGAACGATGAGAGATAGCCGATCGGTGCATCCACCCACACATAGAAAAACTTGCCGGGCTGGCCGGGAATCTCGAAGCCGAAGTACGGCGCATCACGCGAGACGTCCCAGCTGCGCAGGCCGTCGGCAAACCATTCCTGCAGCTTGTTGACGACTTCGCTCTGCAGGCCGCCTTCGCGCTCGCGATCCTTGAGCCACGTCTGCAGCATCGCCTCGAAATCGGCGAGCTTGACGAAGAAGTGCGTCGATTCCTTCTCGACGGGCTTTGCGCCGGAGACGACCGAATAGGGCTCGATCAAGTCGGTCGGATTGTAGGTCTTGCCGCAGACCTCGCAGGAATCGCCGTACTGATCCTTGCTGTGGCAGTTCGGACACTCGCCCTTGATGAAGCGATCCGGCAGGAACATCTGCTTGACCGGATCGAAAAGCTGCTTGACCGGCCGCGACTCGGTGTGGCCGGCGGCGACCAGCGCGTTCCAGATGCGATAGGTCAGCTCGCGATTCGCCGCGCTGTCGGTCGTCGAATAGCGATCGTGCACGACGCCGAAGTCGCGCAGGTCGCGCTTGTGCTGCTCGAGCACGTCCGCGATCAGCGCCTGCGGCGCGATCCCTTCCTTTTCCGCGCGCAGCATGATCGACGTACCGTGCGCATCGTCGGCGCAGACGTAATGAACCTCGTGCCCGGCCATGCGCATCGCCCGCACCCAGATGTCGGTCTGGATGTTCTCGAGCATGTGCCCGAGATGAATCGGGCCATTGGCGTAGGGCAGGGCGTTGGTGACGAGGATCTTGCGGGGCTTCATTCCGGGGCGGGTTCCGCGGTGTTGCTGCAGTGCGGAATTATGGCATGCCGTTACTGTTCCCCTCTCCCGCTCGCGGGAGAGGGCAGGGTGAGGGAAATCCTGAGACGTGCTCTCAAGACTGCCCTCATCCGCCTTCGGCGCCTTCTCCCGCCAAGCGGGAGAAGGAACAGCTCACTGCGCCTGCCTTTCCCAAACCTGCGTGCGCCCCAGCAACGAAAACCCGATGAACCCGCGCACCTCGAGCTTCTGCCCGTTCTCGATCAGGTGCATCTTGCAGCCGTAGGTCTTGCCGTTCTTCGGATCGAGAATGTGCCCGCCGCTCCACTCGTCGCCGTCCTTTTTCATGCCCCAGATGATCTGCATGCCGACGACCGGCTTGTCCTTGCGATCGCCCTCGCATTCCTTGCAGACCGGGTTCGGGCCCTGCTCGGATTCGAGCACCTGCTTGACGCTGCCGGTCAACTCGCCGTTCTGCTCGGTGATTTCGACGATCGACTTCGGGTGTCCGGTCTTGTCGTCGATCGTTCTCCAGACACCGGCGGGCGAGGCGTCCGCGGCGAAGGCGCGCGCTGCGAGGAGCAGCGCGGCGGCAAAAGCGGTCACTTGGCAGCGCAGCGTCATGGTCTTCTCCTCCGGTAATCCCGGCGCACGTTGCCGGCATGCGCACGGTGCGTCAAGGCGCGCCGCAACGCCGGCGCTGGCATAATCTCGGTCTTGCCGCACGAATCCCCCTGATGAGCGAAAATCTCGAGGCGCGCGCCCGGCGCATCCTGGCCGGCGTGGCCGATCCGCATACCGGCACCGACCTCGTCGCGAGCGGCGCGATCCGCGGCATCGGCGTTTCCGGCAGCGACGTGTCCGTCGACATCCAGCTCGGCTATCCGGCGCTCTCGGCGCAGGCTGCGCTGGCCGAATCGGTCAAGCGCGCGCTCGAAGCCGATGCGGAGATCGCGCACGCGGCGGTGAGCGTGTCCTCGCGCGTCCATGCGCACGAAGTGCAGCAGGGCCTGACGCCGCTGCCGAACGTGAAGAACATCATCGCGATCGCCTCGGGCAAGGGCGGCGT
>DAISJF010000362.1:0-3144 GCA_036821625.1 Rhodanobacteraceae bacterium | reverse complement strand
CTCGCTGCGCGCCTTGTCCGCCTCGCCTTCGATGCGCCGCACCAGCGGATGCGCAGGATTGATCTCGAGCACCGGCGGCGACACCGGCACGTCGTGGCCGGCTTCGCGCAGCAGTCGCTGCATGTGCAGCGCCATGTCGTGCTCGCCGAGCACGAGGCACGACGGTGAATCGGTCAGCCGGTGGCTGACGCGCACGTCGCCGACGCGCGTGCCCAGCAGCTCCTTGAGCTTGTCGACCACGCCCGCGGCGGCCTTCTCGGCCTCCTTGTGCTGCTCCGATCCGGCAGCGTCGGCATCGAGATCGCCTTTCGCCGCACTGCGCAGCTTCTTGCCGGCATATTCGCCGAGATACGAGATCATCCATTCGTCGATGCGGTCCGAGAGCAGCAGCACTTCGATGTCGCGCGCCTTCAGCGCCTCGATCTGCGGGCTCGAGCGCGCCGCCGCGTGCGACTCGGCGGTGACATACCAGATCGTGTCCTGCCCGACCGGCATGCGCGCGACGTAGTCGTCGAGCGAGACGGTCTTCTGCGCGCCTTCGGACTTCGTCGAGGCGAAGCGCAGCAGCCTGGCGATGCGCTCGCGGTTGGCGGGGTCCTCGGCGATGCCTTCCTTGAGCACGTTGCCGAACGCGGCAGTGAACTGACGGAACTTCTCCGGCTCGTCCTTGGCGATCTTGTCGAGGAGGTCGAGCACGCGCTTGACGGTTGCACTGCGGATCTGCGTGAGCAGCCGGTTCTCCTGCAGCATCTCGCGGCTGACATTGAGCGGCAGGTCGTCGGAGTCGACGACACCGCGCACGAAGCGCAGGTACGCCGGCAGGAGCTGCTCGCTCGCGTCCATGATGAATACGCGACGGATATACAGCTTGAGACCCTTGCGCTCGTCGCGGCCGCTGAACAGCGCATCGAACGGCGGCTTCTCGGGCACGTACAACAGCAACGTGTAGCTCTGTGCGCCTTCGACGCGGTTGTGCGTCCAGGCCAGCGCGTCGTTGAAGTCGTGCGTGATCGACTTGTAGAACGACTGGTAGTCCTCGTCCTTGAGCTCCGCCTTCGGCCGTGTCCACAGAGCGGACGCGTGATTGACCGTCTCGAGCTCGTCGCTGGCCTTGCCATCCTTCTGCCTGGGCAGGCGGATCGGGAACGCGACGTGATCCGAATAGCGCGCGATCAGATCGCGCAGCTTCCAGGCGTCGAGAAACTCGGTCTCGTCGTCCCTGAGGTGGAGCGTGACCGCGGTGCCTCGCGCGGCCGCATCGATGTTCTCGATCGTGTATTCGCCGGTGCCGGCCGATTCCCAGCGCACGCCCTCGCCTTCCGGCATGCCGGCCTTGCGCGTCGTCAGCGTCACGCGATCGGCGACGATGAACGCGGAATAGAAACCGACGCCGAACTGGCCGATCAGCTGCGTGTCCTTGCGGGCATCGCCCGACAGGGATTCGAGGAAACGCCGCGTGCCGGAGCGCGCGATCGTGCCGATGTTCTCGACGACTTCGTCGCGGCTCATGCCGATGCCGTTGTCGCGCACGGTCAGCGTGTGCGCGTCCTTGTCGAACGTGATCTCGATGCGCAGCTCGGCGTCGTCGGCGGTCAGGGCGGGATCGGACAGCGCGGCGAAGCGCAGCTTGTCGCAGGCATCGGACGCGTTCGAGATCAGCTCGCGCAGGAAGATCTCCTTGTGCGAGTACAGCGAATGCGTGACCAGGTGCAGGACTTCGGCGACCTCGGCCGCGAAGGCGCGGGTCTCGGCAGTGGACGTCATGAAAGGCCTCGAAATGTTGAAATCTGGCGAAGATTTGGGGCCGCCGGCTCCTGAATCCAATCGCGTACCCCGCGAATGGCATAGGGCCGCGCTGCCCGGATCGGTTATCGTAGCCCGCGCGCCGGTTCGATGACGCCGGCAATGGGGATTCTCCAATGGAACGCGGTCGTCTCTGGCGCCTCTGCGGCGCACTCCCGTTCGTGCTGGCCATTGCATCGGCAGGCGCCGTCGAGCCGCCGCTGCTGCTGCAGGCCGGCGACAAGTCCGGTGGCGAGGACGACGCGATCCGCCAGCGGATCGAATGGTTCCGGCACACGCGCGGGCTCGACGCGCAGCCACAGGCGCGCGTGCAACGCGCCGCCGCGGTCGCGCTGCTGCGCCGGCAAGTTGCCGCCGGGATTCCGCCGCTCCTCGCCGAAGAGGCCTGGCAGCCGCTCGGCCCCGACGGCATGACGATGCTCAACTGGGACATGGGCCACGTGATCGGCCGTGTCACCGCGCTTGCGGTCGATGCGGCCGACGAATCCGAGATCTATCTCGGCGCCGCGGCCGGCGGCCTCTGGAAATCCGTCGACGGCGGCCAGACCTGGGTTCAGCTGTTTGACCAGATCGGCACCGAAAGCATCGGCTCGATCCTGCTCCAGGGCGGCAATCCCGATCAGGTCTGGGTCGGCACGGGCGAGGCGAACGCCGGCTGTATCGACTATTTCGGGCTTGGACTTTTCTATTCCGGCGACGGCGGACAGACCTTCGAGCCGCGCAACGGCAGTGGCGATACCGCGATGCCGCTCTCGTTCGTCACCGCGATCGCGCAGTCGCCCGCGGACCCCGAGATCCTGATCGTCGGCGGTCAGGGACACTGCAACGGCAACGGCTCGTCCAGCGGCGGCGGTCTGTACCGCACGGCCGATGGCGGCGCGACGTGGACGCAGGTGCTGCAGGCGCCCGGATCGCGCGACATCCTGTTCGATCCGAGCAACCCGAGCATCGTCTACGCACAAGCGCGCAACAAGGGCATCTATCAATCGATCGATGCCGGCCAGACGTGGACGCGCTTCGAAACCGACCTCCCGATCAACGGCGCCGCGGCGTACGGACGCCTCGCGATGGCGCCGAGCGATTCGCAAGTGCTCTACGCGCTGCTCGGCCCGTCCAGCGGCGCCTCGCTCAGCCTCTATCGCAGCGGCGACGCCGGGGCGAGCTGGAACCTCGTCAATGACAGCGCCTGCGAAGGCCAGTGCTGGTACAACCTGACGCTCGACGTGCACCCGACCGATCCGGACACGCTGCTGGTCGGCACGATCCGGCCGGCGCTGTCGATCGACGGCGGCGCGACCCGGACGATCCTGACCAGCGGCTGGGGACCGCATCAGGACGTGC
>DAISJF010000361.1:0-3145 GCA_036821625.1 Rhodanobacteraceae bacterium | reverse complement strand
AGCGCATCGAGATAACCCGAGCCGAAACCGATCGACCCGACCGCTTCGAACTCGTACGCGCCGGTATCGGCGTACCACGACGCATTCGGATCGAGCTCGCGCAGCACGATCGCATTCGCATCGATGTCGACGATCTGGCCGACATAGCTGATCTCGCCTTCGTCGTCCTCGATCATGTTGACCGAGATCAACGGCGCCGCCGCGGCCGCGGAACGCGCGATCGCGGCCCAGTCGTCGAGCCGGAAATCCCTGGGAACGTTCAAGGTCTCGCCGCGCAAGGCCAGCGCGCGGTCGACGAACTCGCGCGCCGGATCGGCGTCGAGCGCGCTGATGTCCGCGACCGCGATCGCGAGATAGCCGTCGAAGCGGATCGCGTCGCCGACTTCCGCGATCAGGCAGAAATCGCGCGACATCGCGACGACGTAGCCGTGGATCACGCCCGCCTGGATGCGTTCGCGTTGGATGCGCACGGGCATGCGCTCTTCGAGTGCGCGCTTGAGCTCGGCGCGAACGCCGCGGGCCTTGAACGGAACGACGGTGGTCATGCGCGTATGGTCGGTGGTTTGCGGGCGACGTGCAAGAAATCGCGTGGAGTCATCCACCCACTCCCGCTCGGCACTTCCCCCTCTCCCGCTTGCGCGAGAGGGTTGGGGTGAGGGCGACCGTGGTTCGACGCTCCATCAATCCGTGCGTCGAAGCGCATCACTCCGATTCCCCTCACCCGGCCTTCGGCCGGCCTCTCCCGCAAGCGGGAGAGGCGAAAGTTAGAGGATGTAGCGCGACAGGTCTTCGTCCTTGACCAGCGAACCGAGGTGGCCGTCGACGTACGCCGCATCGATCCGATAGCGCTCCCCGCCCTTGTCCGCCGCCTCGAACGAGATCTCGTCGAGCAGCCGCTCCAGTACGGTGTGCAGACGCCGCGCGCCGATGTTCTCGGTGCGCTCGTTGACGTGAAAAGCGATTTCGGCGAGCCGCGCGATGCCTTCGGCGGTGAATTCGAGCGTGACGCCCTCGGTCGCGAGCAGCGCCGTGTACTGCTTGGTCAGCGCGCTCTGCGGTTCGGACAGGATGCGCCTGAAGTCATCGGCGGTCAGCGCCGCGAGCTCGACGCGGATCGGAAAGCGGCCCTGCAGCTCGGGAACGAGGTCCGACGGCTTCGCGAGCGAAAACGCACCCGATGCGATGAACAGGATATGGTCGGTCTTGACGATCCCGTACTTCGTCGACACCGACGAGCCCTCGACCAGCGGCAGCAGATCGCGCTGCACGCCCTCGCGCGACACGCCCGCTCCGCTCCACTCGCCGCGCTGCGCGATCTTGTCGATCTCGTCGATGAAGACGATGCCGTTCTGCTCGCAGTTGTCGATCGCCTGCGCCTTGATCTCCTCGTCGTTGACGAGCTTGCCGGCCTCTTCCTCGATCAGGAGCGGACGCGCCTGCGCAATCGTCATCTTGCGCGTCTGGCTGCGCTGGCCCGCGAGCGACTGGAACATGCCGCGCAGCTGGCTCGTCATCTCCTCCATGCCGGGCGGCGCCATGATCTCGACGCCGACGTTCATCGCGACGTCGAGCTCGATCTCGCGCTGGTCGAGCGCGCCCTCGCGCAGCTGCTTGCGCAGCTTCTGGCGCGTATCGGCATCGCGCGTGTCCGTCGGCGGCGGCTCGTTGGCGAAACCGACGCCCTGGCGCCGCGGCAGCAGCGCATCGAGGATGCGATCCTCGGCGCGATCCTCGGCCTGCGAGCGCACGCGCGACTTGGCCTGCTCGCGCGCCATCTTGACGGCGCTGTCGGCGAGATCGCGCACGATCTGCTCGACGTCCTTGCCGACGTAGCCGACCTCGGTGAACTTGGTCGCCTCGACCTTGATGAACGGCGCATTCGCAAGCGCGGCGAGCCGGCGCGCGATCTCGGTCTTGCCGACGCCGGTCGGTCCGATCATCAGGATGTTCTTCGGCGTGACTTCTTCGCGCAGGCCGGACTCGAGCTGCATGCGCCGCCAGCGGTTGCGCAGCGCGATCGCGACCGCGCGCTTGGCCGCATTCTGGCCGATGATGTAGCGGTCGAGCTCGTTGACGATTTCGCGGGGAGTCAATTCGGACATGGTTGTTTGCTCGGCTTCCCTACCCCGTCATTCCGGCGAAGGCCGGAATCCATTTTGCTTTGCCGCGTCGGCGAAGATCAAAATGGGTCCCGGCCTTCGCCGGGACGACGGCGTTGGGATCGTCACAGCTCTTCGATCGTGACGTTGTGATTGGTGTAGATGCAGATATCGCCCGCGATCTTCAGCGCATTCTCGACGATCGCGCGCGGCTCCATCTGCGTGTGTTCGAGCAACGACTTCGCCGCCGCGAGCGCGTAGGGCCCGCCGGAGCCGATCGCGATCAACCCCTGCTCGGGCTCGAGCACGTCGCCGTTGCCCGACACGATCAGCGAAGTCGATTTGTCCGCGACCGCGAGCAGCGCTTCGAGCCGGCCGAGTCGACGCTCCGTGCGCCAATCCTTGGCGAGCTCGACGGCCGCGCGCGTGAGGTTGCCGCCGTGCTTGTCGAGTTTCTGTTCGAACAGCTCGAACAGCGTGAACGCATCCGCGGTCGCGCCGGCGAACCCGGCCAGCACGTCGCCTTTGCCGAGCCGGCGCACCTTGCGCGCGTTCGCCTTCATGACCGTATTGCCGAGCGTGACCTGGCCGTCGCCGCCGATCACGACCTGATCGCCGCGGCGGACGGAGACGATGGTGGTGGCGTGGAACGAGTCCGTCATCGCTGAATCTCCGGGGAGACGGTGATTTGGGGGGAGCCACGGCGAATCCAAGTGCCAACATCGTCCTTCCGGCGAAGGCGCTATTGCAGCTTTTGCCTGGAATCACCGAAAAGCTGGATCCCGGCCTTCGCCGGGATGACGATGGACGGCATCAACCCGGTTTCCGCCGCGCCCGCGGATGCGCCGCGTCGTACACCTTCGCGAGATGCTGGAAATCCAGATGCGTATAGATCTGCGTCGTGCCGATGTCGGCGTGGCCGAGCAATTCCTGCACGGCGCGCAGATCGCCGGACGATTCGAGCAGATGGCTCGCGCACGAATGGCGCAACAGATGCGGATAGACGCGCTTCCAGACGCCCTGCTCCTGCGCGCGCTTCTTGAGCC
>DAISJF010000360.1:0-3175 GCA_036821625.1 Rhodanobacteraceae bacterium | reverse complement strand
GCCGATACGCCGCCTCGATCGGCGCCAGCGCGATCTCGACGCCGGCATCGCGCGCGGCGAGGTGCGGCGCGATCGCGAGCGGCAGGGCGAACGGGTTGCACAAAGCATACGGCGGCGGCGGATCGCTCGCGGCGATCAGCGCGTCGGCGTCGTCGTTGCGCAATCCCTGTGCCGTCGGCCGGCAGCCGCTGGCGACCGGTTTCATGCCGATCGCGCGCTGTCCGCCGGCGCGGAATGCGCACAGCAGCGCAACGCTCGCGTGCGTCTTGCCGACGCCCGTGTCCGTGCCCGTGACGAACACGGCGCGCGCACTCAATGCGCGCTCCCGAGGGCGGCAAGCTGCCGGCGCTCGCGTTGTGCCAGCACGCGAAACGCGACATACACGAACAGGTAGAGAAGGCCGGGCGCGGAGTCGAGCGGCACGCTCTCGCCCTTGCCCATCGGCAGCAACAGCCCGAGCAGGATCGATGCGCTCGCGATCGCGATCACGGCCTGCCAGCGCGCGCACAGCGTGCGCGTGCGGATGCGCTCGGCGGCGGAAAGCTCCAGCGCGTCGGCGAGCGCCAGCGCGTGCCGGTACAGCGCGAGGAAGATGAACGCGGTCAGCATGTAGCCGACGCCGAACACGACGTAGAGCGTGCGCAGCTCCGCAACGCTGTTGATCTCGACAGGCGCCTCGGCGAGCGCGCCGTTGCTGATTCCGGCGAGCGTCAGCTCCGCGACCATGCGCAGCGGATAGACATAGACCAGCACCATGAAGACCAGCGCGAGGCTGAGCCGCGTCGCGACCCCGTCCTCGATGCCGTAGTGCCTCGACCAGTTCCGGTGCGCCTGCCAGAGGCGCCCGATCACGAAGAAGCTCGCCGCGAACGCAGGCACGCCGCGCAGCGCCTGAACGAGCTCCGCGACCGAGGCCGGCACGTGACCGATCGAGATGATCAGCAGCGTGACCGCGAACGCGAACGCGGCATCGACGAACGCGTCGGTGCGCGTCGACTGGCCGCCGCGGATGCGGAAACCGTTGTCGTCCAGCGTCGTGGTCACGTTCATCGAGGATTCCCCGGGCCGGCGCAGTATGCCAGCGGCTCTGCGCTCGGGCTCGGCGTACAATACGCTGCGTTTCCCGATTCGAGGCCGGAAT
Organism: Rhodanobacteraceae bacterium; assembly: GCA_036821625.1. Lineage (GTDB taxonomy): Bacteria > Pseudomonadota > Gammaproteobacteria > Xanthomonadales > Rhodanobacteraceae > Dokdonella_A. The sequence continues at coordinate 2,034 of DAISJF010000360.1, read as the reverse complement.
GTTCGCCGTCGCCGCATCCCGCTCCGCCCGCAAGGCGGACCACTACGCCGAGCTGGCCGAGCAGGCCCGGGGCCTTCTCGCCGGTGAGCGCGACCGGATCGCGAACGCGGCCAACTTCGCGGCGCTGGTCTGGTACGCGTTGCCCGCGATCAACTGGTGCGGATTCTATTTCTTCGACGGCAACGAGCTCGTGGTCGGCCCGTTCCAGGGCAAGCCGGCCTGTGTGCGCATCGCGATGGGGAAGGGCGTATGCGGCACCGCAGCCGCAACGCGCGAAACGCAAGTCGTGCGGGACGTGCACGCGTTCCCGGGGCACATCGCCTGCGACGTCGCGTCGCGATCCGAGATCGTCGTGCCGCTGTTCGACGCGGGTCGGCTGCTTGGGGTCTGGGATGTCGACAGTCCGGAGCTGGCCCGCTTCGACGAGGAGGACCGCGCCGGCATGGAACGTCTGTGTGCGATATTCATGGAGTCATTGCGCGGCTGATACGCGACTGGGGAGAGCGATGGGCAGCAGCAAGATCCGCAATGTGGGGCCGAAATCCGCCGCATGGTTGCGCCAGGTCGGCGTGCGCTCGACCGAGGATCTCGTGCGCGTCGGTCCGGTCGAAGCGTTCCTCAAGGTCAAGCGCGCCGGTTTCCGTCCGAGCCTGAACCTGCTCTACGCGATGGCCGGCGCGATCGCCGACTGTCACTGGGCCGAGCTGCCCGAATCGCGCAAGCAGGAGCTTCTGGCCGGGCTCGAAGCGGCCGAATCGGCGAATCCGATCCGCACGCGTTGGGAAAAGGCCGCGGCTGCGAGCGAGCGCGCCGCGAGCAACGGAGCGGAAGACGCGGCTCCGGAAGCCGAATCGCACGGCGAAGCCGGCGCTCCGGCCGAGGATGCCGACAGCGAAGCCGCCCCCGGCAGCGATGATGCCGACAGCGGCGGCATGAGCCGGTTCGACTGATGCGTTACGGCCGCACGACCGCGTAGTTGCGCGCATCCTCGCGCCATCGCGGCGCGGAACGGATCGCGGGCAGAACCTCGTCCGGCGTGTCGACCAGCGTCCACATCTGGCGATGCTGCGGATTCATGAAGCGCTGCTCGATCATCTGTTCCATGAAGGCCTGCAGCGGCGCATAGAACCGGTTCGTGTTCACGAGCACGATCGGATTGAAGTAAAGCCCGAGCCGCTTCAACGTCAGCGCCTCGAACGTCTCCTCGAGCGTGCCGCAACCGCCCGGCAGCGCGACGACTGCGTCCGAGCCGGCGAGCAGTCGATGCTTGCGCTCGCGCATGTCCTCGACGACCTCGAGGCTCGCAAGGCCCGGATGCTGCCATTCGATCTCGGTCATGAAGCGCGGAATGATGCCGACCACGTCGCCGCCGGCCGACAGCGCGCCGTTTGCGAGAGATCCCATGAGCCCGACCGCTCCGCCGCCGTAGACGATCGTGCAGCCGCCTTCGGCGAGGAGGCGGCCGAGCGCCGTCGCCGCGTCGTGATAGACGCGGTCGCAATGCTCGCTCGAGGCGCAGTAGACGCAGACGCGCATGGCTCTTTTCCAGGATACCTGCGGCGACGACGAAAGCCGGCGCCGCTCGATGCGGGAAATTATAAAGTGCGCGGCCGCGCTTTCAGCGTCCTCGCGCGAGTCGATCGCGCAGGTCGGCCGCGTAGGGCGTCGAAGACGCGATCAGCTTGGGCTCGATCTCGCGGGTCAGCGTGGCGGCTTCGTCGCGCCTGTCGAGCGCTGTCAGCGCATTGACCAGCGCGACCTCGACTTCGACGACGCGCGGATCCTCCGCCGGATGCGGCGGACTGCGCACCGCGAGCGCCTCGCGCAGCAGCGGCTCAGCTTCTTCGGCGCGGCCGCGCGCGAGCTTGGCGCGCGCCAGTGCGAACAACGGCGCGCCGAGCCGCACGTTGCCGTAGGGCAATGCCTTGCGCGCGGCGGCGAGCGCATTGGCCGCGGTCGTTTCCGCCGCGGCGGCATCGCCCGCGTCGAGTTGGGCCTCGCTCAGCTCCGCGTCCATCGACACGAAGAACGGAT
>DAISJF010000359.1:0-3176 GCA_036821625.1 Rhodanobacteraceae bacterium | reverse complement strand
CGATGTACGAGAGGTGGTTCGCCTTCGCGTTGTCGCCGAAGCGCGCCTTTTTCGTCTCGACGAAGTTGCCGATGCGCGCGTTCGCGCCGAGCTCGGTGCCGGGCCGAAGGCGCGCGAACGGGCCGATGTCGCACGGGCCGTGCGTGACGACGCCGTCGAGGTTGCAGTGCGAATGCACGACGGTGCCGGCCGCGAGCGTCGAGTTGCGAATGCGGCAGAACGGGCCGATGCGCACTTCGTCGCCGAGCTCGACGAGGCCTTCGAGGATCACGTCGATGTCGATCTCGACATCGCGGCCGACGCGCACGTCGCCGCGGATGTCGAAGCGCACGGGATCGGCGAAACGCACGCCGGCCGCGGCCAGCGTCGTCGCGCGCAGTCGCTGATACAGCCGCTCGAGCGCCGCAAGCTGCCAGGCGTCATTGGCGCCGAACACTTCCTGCGGGTTGATGCACTGCGTCGCTTCGGCCGGCTCGCCTTCGTCGTTGGCCTGCGAGAACACGTCGGTCAGGTAATACTCGCCCTGCGAGTTCTCGTTGTTCAGATTCTCGAGCCAGACCCGCAGGCGGCGCGCATCCGCGGCGAGGATTCCGCTGTTGACCCAGGTGATCGTGCGCTGCTCGGGCGTGCAGTCCTTTTCTTCGACGATCGCGCGCACGCGGCCGATGCCGTCGCGGATCACGCGGCCGTAGCCGTATGGGTTTTCGAGCTGCGTGACCAGCGCGCCCAGCGGGGTTTGAACGGACAGAAGCTTGCTGAGCGTGTCGACGCGGATCAGCGGCACGTCGCCGTAAAGCACGAGCACGCGCGCGTCCTCGGGGACGCCGGCCATGGCCAGGCGCACCGCGTGGCCCGTGCCGAGTTGCTCGGCCTGGTGCACCCAGACGAGGTCGCCAAGATCGGTAAGCATCGCCCGAACCTGCTCGCCGAGGTGTCCGTAGACGAGGTGGATCCAGGCCGGCTGCAGCGCGCGCGCGGTATCGAGCACGTGCGCGAGCATCGGCCGGCCGGCAAGCGGCATCAGCACCTTCGGCTTCGAAGACTTCATGCGCTTGCCCTCGCCGGCGGCGAGGACGATCACGTGCAGCGGGGTGGCGGGCATTTCCACGGGTCTCCGGAGCGTCGCGACATTCTAGGGCATGGTCGTGGCCGCACGCTCAAGGATGCTTAAGGCATCCTCGGACCCGCGCCGCCCCTGACCGGCACGGTGCGGACAATGCCTGATTGCAGCCTGCGCCGACAACTCCCGCTGAGCGAGAAGTCCATTCATCCGGGTGGGAGATTGCGTCCGCACCGCACCGCTTCAATCGAAGCCGTCCGCGAAGATTTCATCGGACAGGCGCTCGATCGCGCCGATGTCCGGCAGGCCATCCGGCGTCGCGTCGTTGATGCCGGGGATCACAACGCCGTTGTCGATCAGCTCGCTGCCCGGCTCCGGCGTGAAATCGCCATGCGCCGGATCGGTGAGCAGCGGGTCCGCGGAGATTCCGTGCAGCTCCTGACCGAGACTGTTCTGCACATCCGCCAGCGTCGCATAGTTCGTGCCGTACCAGTTGACGAGGGCGCCGGCCGAGTACATGTCGTCGTAGTCGAGACTGAGCGGGATCGTGTTGATCTTGCGCAGCGCGTTGTGCGGCGCCTCGAACACGTTGTTGCGGCTGACGAGGCTCGTGTTGAGGCCGGGATCGAAGAAAGTGATCGCGTCGGTATCGGCGACCGTATCGACAAACGTGTTGTGGTAGACGAGCAGCGGGCCGACCGGCGTCGGATAGTCGCTGTTGATCTTGATGCCGCTCGGAATCTGCCCGTCGACGAGGTAGGACGGCGTGTTGCCGAGATCGTACGCGGTGTTGCGCAGGATCCAGACTGGTCCCGGCGCGGCCGGCGCGACCGAGAACGCCATCAGGCTGTCGTAGATCGTGTTGTTCCAGATGCGCACGTTCGCGCAGTAGCCGTCGGACTCGATCGCGTCGTCGCTGTGCCGGTAGATCGTGTTCTCGTAGACGTCCGTCTCGCTGGTGAACGCGCTGTCCGGCGCGCTGTCGCCGCACGGGTGCATGCCGTCGTAGGTGTCGTGCAGCACGTTGCGGCGAATGACGTTGCCCTGACCGTTGTCGTCGGTCATGTAGACGCCGGTGTTCTGCGCGGTGCTTTCGTGCGTCAGGCCCCACGGCCAGTTGAAGATCGAGCTGTCGCCGATGTCGTTGTCCTGGACGAGATTGCGCTCGCCGCCCTTGATCCAGACGCCGGCTGCGGCGTTTTCGTGGATCGAGCTGCCGCTGACTTCGCACTGGCTCGCAAAGCGCAGGTAGACGCCGCGGCCGAACTCGTCGCTGCCGTAGTAGCGGATCTCGAAATTCTGGATGCGCACGTGGCTCTGCCCGTCGACGTAGAACCCGGCGTCGTAGCGCGACACGTTCATCGTGTGCAGGCTCGGCGCGGAGCCGTCGCTGAACTTCACGTACACGCTCGTGCCGTCCGCGTAGAAACCGCCCGGTTCGCCGGCCGCGAGTGCCGTGAGATCGGCGAGGCTTTCGTACGGGAACAATCGCCCCTGATCCGTGACGACGAGATCGGTGCCGTAGCCGATGTCGCGCGAATAGACGCCATTCGCCTGAGTCGTCCAGGCGACGCCGGCCAGAATGGCCGGGTCCGCGCCGTCGAGCACGGCGCCCGTGCGGCCGCGGAACACGATCGGCGCGCTCGGTGTGCCCGACGTCGGCACGTTGACCTCTTCGCGATAGACGCCGGCCGCAATCGAGACGAGATCGCCGGGTTGCGCGATGTCGGCGGCATGCTGGATCGTGAGCAGCGGCTGCGCGGGGTTCGTGCCCGCGTTGCCGTCTGAACCGTTCAACGCGACGTACAGAGTTCGTAGCGGCGAGAACGCGGGATCTTCGGCGCGCGTCGTGACGTTGCGCACGAGGCTCGCCGCGCCGTTCACGCCGTCGGGATCGGCCACGGTCACGCGGACCGCATAGGCCTGCCCCGGCTGCAGCCAGAACACGCTGCCGACCAGGTGGCTCGCATCGACGCGGACCAGCGGATGCCCGGGATGAAAACCGGCTTCGCCCTCGGCCTGCCATTCGAGTATCGCCGATGCATTGCCGTCGTCATCGCCGCTGATATCGGCGACGACGCCGGCATTACGGAACGTGCCGTACGTATCCACGCCC
>DAISJF010000358.1:0-3181 GCA_036821625.1 Rhodanobacteraceae bacterium | reverse complement strand
CGCGAATGGCCGACGTGCGCGTGTTCTTCGCGCAGCTCGGCTATCTGCCGATTCCAGGGCTCAAGCCGCGCAGCTTCATTTCGGGCACGGTCGGCGAGGAATTCGATCTGCCGGACATCGATGTCGAGGCGTTCACGTACACGGCAATTCCTTTTGCATCGCGCGCGCTGAACGCTTTCGTCGAATCGCGCGGGCTGATCCCGCGTCTGCGCCGCTTCTCTCCCGACATCGCGATCGGCTACTGGATCTATCCCGACGGCGATGCGACGGTGCGTGCGGCGCGAGCGCTCGGCATCCCTGCCGTCGTTGGCGCGCTCGGCTCGGACATTCACGTGCGCTCGGGCATGGCCGCGCGCCAGACGCGGCGCGCGATCGCGAAGTCCGATGCGCTGATCGTCGTCAGCGAAGCGATGCGTCGCACGGCCATCCGCGATTTCGGCGCGACGCCCGCCCGGGTGCACACCATCACGAACGGATTCAACGCGTCGATCTTCCATCCGCAGCCGAAGGACGCGGCTCGGCGGCAGCTCGGCATCGACGCGCAGTCGAAGCTCGTCATCTATGTCGGTCGCCTGATCGAGTCGAAGGGCCTGCGCGAGCTGATCGCGGCGGCGCGCAAGCTCGCCGGGTCCGACGCGAGCTTCAGGCTCGCTCTCGTCGGCGACGGCGTCATGCGCGACGAGCTGGCCCGGCTCGTGAACGATGCGGGACTCGCGCGACGCACCTTGATGCCCGGCGGCGTTGCTCCGGCGGAAGTCGCGCGGTGGATCGCGGCCGCCGACGTGCTCACGCTGCCGAGCTGGTCCGAAGGCTATCCGAACGTCGTCGTCGAAGCGCTCGCATGCGGTCGCCCGGTGGTGGCCACGGATGTCGGCGGGACAGCCGAGATCATCAATGAAACCAATGGCTTGCTGATACCGCCGCGGGATCACGACGCGCTCGCCACGGCACTCGCGCGAGCGCTCGAAGCGCGCTGGGATTCCGATGCGATCGCTGCGCACGTGCGTCGTTCGTGGGACGATGTGGCACGCGAAACGCTGCGTGTCTGCGAAGACACCGTCGCGGCCGGAGCTTCACGCGGCTGCGCGGCGCATGGATCGGCCTGATCCGCGACGGAACGTTCGAGCACGCATGCATTCGCAGGGACACGACGTCATGACCGAAGCGAAGAAAGTCCTGCTGGTCGAGTTGAACGAGGTCAACTGGCGCGTCGTCGACCGCCTGCTCGAACGCGGCGGACCGGACTATCTGCCGAATTTCTCGCGACTGCGCGCCGAGGGTGCGTGGTCCGAGCAGGTCGCGGTCGAGAAACCGCCGCATCTCGACCCCTGGGTGACCTGGGTGACGCTGCACACCGGCGTGCCGCGCGAAGTGCATCGCGCGACTGTGCTCGAGCAGGATGCTTCAAGCATCACCGCTCCGCGTCTTTGGGATTACGCGGTCGAGGGTGGTCGTTCGATCGGCGTATTCGGCAGCATCAGCGCCTATCCGCCGCGCAAGGTTCCGGGCTTCATCGTGCCGGGACCGTTCGCGCCCGGAGACGAAACGTATCCGGAGGATCTCAGGCCCGTGCAGACGATCAATCGTCTCGGCACGCGCATGCACGGAAAGACCGGCCCGAAGGTCACGCCGCTGTCGATGGCAGGCAACCTGCTTGCGCTGCTCCGGCACGGCCTGCGCCTGCGCACGGTCGCGCAGATCGGCGCGCAGCTCGTGCGCGAGCGCTTCAAGCCCGCGAGCGCATGGCGACGCGTGACGCTGCAGCCGTTCATGAATTTCGATTTCTTTGCGCATCTGTATCGCCGCTACAAGCCCGATTTCGCGACCTGGCACACCAACCATGCCGCGCACTACATGCATCACTACTGGCGCGCGTGGGACGACACGGGTTTTCCGGCGCCGTCGACGGAGGACGAGCGGCGCCGCTACGGCGATGCAGTGCCGTACGGTTATCGCACCTGCGATGAGCTTCTCGGAAGGTTCATCGATCTGATCGACGAGAACACCGTGCTCGTCGTCGCCTCCAGCATGGGCCAGCAGCCGTTCGTCTCCGATCGCTACAAGGCCGGCAAGATCATCGTGCGCATCCGCGACATGGATCGCCTGCTCGGCGTGCTCGGCGCCGACGGCGTCGTCGAAACCGTGCCGACGATGATTCCGCAATGGAACCTCAAGGTGCCGGACGCCGCGCGACGCGCCGAGCTCAAGCGCCGGATCGAAGCCGCGCGGCGCATCGTTCACGGTAACGTGGAGCCGGCGCTGACCGCCGAGGAGGTCGGCGACACGCTCACGCTGACCCCGCTCGGCCTCGCCGAGAAAGCGGACGACATCCGTTACGTGTTCGCGGGTTGCCCGGCCGCAAGATCCGACGGCTACGCGATCGACGATCTGTTCGCGACCGATGCGCCGACCGTCAAGCAGGGCATGCATCATCCGGGCGGCATGCTCATGTTCTTCGGTTCCGGCGTACGCTCGGGCGTGCGCATTCCGCCGTGCACGAATCTCGACGTAGCGCCGACCGTGCTGACGTTGCTGGGCCTTCCGGTCCCTGCTGCGATGCCGGGCCGCGTCTTGTCCGAAGTGTGGCAGACGCCCGCCGCGCGCGGTGCGCTGGCGGACGTTCCGCTCGCCGCAACGGCCTGAACTCCGGGATCGCGCGTCTGGACGCGCGCGTTGCGCGCGCCTACGCCAGCGAGCGATGGAACTCGATCAGCTGCACGATGTTGTTGCGCCACTGGCGGTTCGCCGCGATGTAGTCGCGCGCGGCGCGTCCGACGCGCGCGAGCTCGCTCGTGTCGCGGCTCCTCGCCAGCACCGCGTCGATCGCGGCAGGCATATCGCCCGCCGGGAACATCCAGCCGGTGCGGCCCGCGACCAGCACTTCGCGAATCGGCTCGAAGTCCGGCGCGATCGGCGGAATCGCGCACGCCATGAACTCGAACAGTTTCACCGGCGAGGTGTAGTCGCCGGCGTTCGGCAGGATCGCCATGTCCATTGCGGCGAGGAGTCCCGGCACCGCATCGTGCGGCACGCGGCCGGTCAGCACGATCCGGCCGGCGAGGCCCTGCTCCTCGACGAACGCCTGAAGCTCGGGAAAAACCGCGCCATCGCCGACCAGCAGCAGCTTGAGATGCGCAGCCTCCGCGAGTCGCGGCGCGATGCCGTAGACGAAGTTGAGGAA
>DAISJF010000357.1:0-3191 GCA_036821625.1 Rhodanobacteraceae bacterium | reverse complement strand
GCGATCAGCGACCCGCGCGAACTGCTCGAGCTGCTCGATCTGTCGCACCGCGCCGACGACCTGCTCGCCAGCGACAGCGGCTTCGCTTTGCGCGTACCGCGCGGTTTCGTCGCGCGCATGCGGCGCGGCGATCCGGCCGATCCGTTGCTGCTGCAGGTGTTGCCGCAGGCCGCCGAGATCGGCGAGGTGCCGGGATTCACGCGCGATGCGGTCGGCGACCTTGCCGCACGCGGCGGACGCGGCGTGCTGCGCAAATACGCAGGCCGCGCGCTGCTGATCGCGACCGGCTCGTGCGCCGTCCACTGCCGCTACTGCTTTCGCCGGCATTTCCCGTATGGCGATGACATCGCGGCGGCGAACGGATGGGAAGATGCGATCGCCGTGCTCCGTGCCGATGCGTCGATCCGCGAAGTCATTCTGTCCGGCGGCGACCCGCTGTCCCTGTCGACCACGAAGCTCGCCCAGCTCACGACGTCGCTGGCGGCGATTCCGCACATCCGCACGCTGCGCATCCACACGCGCCTGCCGGTCGTGCTGCCGGAACGGGTCGACCACGAGCTGCTCGCGTGGCTCGGCGGGCTGCCGTTCCGGCGCGTCCTCGTCCTGCATGCGAATCATGCCAATGAGCTCGACGCGTCCGTGGCCGCGGCCTGCGCTGCGCTCAGGGATGCCGGGGCGACGCTGCTCAACCAGTCCGTCCTGTTGCGCGCGGTCAACGACGATGCCGTCGCGCTGCAGGCCTTGTCGGAGCGGTTGTTCGAATGCGGCGTGCTGCCCTACTACCTGCACCAGCTCGACCGAGTGCACGGCACCGCCCATTTCGAGGTGGCCGACGAGCGCGCGCGGAGTCTGGTCGCGCAGCTCGCCGCGCGGGTTCCCGGGTATCTGGTGCCCCGGCTGGTGCGCGAAGCGGCAGGCGCCGCATCGAAAATGCCGTTGTAAAGCAATGGACCCGATGGAAATGACTGTCCGAATCCGGTAAATAGCGCAGAGGCCGCGGCTCGCGACGCGGTTTGCCGGTCACGACGGAAACGATTTCCCTGCGCCGAACCGTTGCCCGGTGATACCGGCAGGTGGCAGCGCGCTCCGCCGAAGTGGCCGACCGCCCCTATTTCGATATCCGATGACGAAAGCCGACAAAATCATCAAGCTGCTCCTGGTCGAGGACTCCGTCGAGGAGGCCGAGCAGATCATCAGCGTGCTGCGCAACGGCGGCGTTGCCGTGCGGCCCGCACGCGCCTCGAACGAGGCAGAGCTCGAAGCCGCGCTCGAGCAGCAGTCGCCGGACGTCATCATCTTCAATCTCGACTGCGCCGATCTCGGCCTCGCGCAGGTCGCCGCGGCGGCCAGCCGCGGCGGCAAGGATGTCGCGCTGATCGCGACCGGCCGCGGGCTCAACGAGGACCGCATCGTCGCCGCGTTCCACGACGGCGCGCGCGGCATCGCGCTGCGTGACCGGCCCGATCACATCCAGATGACCGTCGATCGCGAATTCGAAGCGCTCGCGATGCGCCGCAGCGTGCGCCGCATCGAGGCCGCGCTGCGCGAGTCGGAGCGGCGCTGCGAGGCGCTGCTCGATTCCTCGCGAGATCCGATCGCGTACGTGCACGAGGGCATGCACGTGCGCGCGAACAAGGCCTATCTCGAAATGTTCGGCTTCGACGAGTTCGAGGACGTCGAAGGCATGTCGATCCTCGACATGATCGCCGCCGACGACGCCGACGACTTCAAGGCGCTGCTGAAACGCCTGTCCAAAGGCGAGAAGCCGCCGCAGCGGCTGAACCTCAAGGCGCAGCGCAGCGACGGGTCGACCTTCGATGCGACGATGGAATTCACCGAGGCCAGCTACGAAGGCGAGCCCTGCCAGCAGATCACGTTCCGCCGGCAGCTGGTCGACGCGAACCTGGCGCAGGAAATCGACGCGCTGCGGTCGAAGGATCTCGTCACCGAGTTGTTCAACCGCCAGCACACGATCGCGCAGATCGAGGGCAGCGCCACGGCCGCGGCCAGCGGCGCGGTCGATCAGGCGCTGCTGTTCCTCGAGCCCGACAACTTCAAGCAGGTGCTCGACGGCGTCGGCCTCGGCAATGCGGATGTGCTGCTCGGCGACATGGCCAATCTCCTGCGCCGGCATCTCGGCGAATCCGACGTGGCCGGCCGCATGGGCGAGCACACGTTCGGCGTGCTGGTCACCAGGCGCAGTCCCGACGAAACGCGCCAGCTCGCCGAAAAGCTGCGCAAGGCGTTCGAGGAACGCATCTTCGACATCGGCAAGCAGTCTCTGAGCCTGACGGTCAGCATCGGCGGCGCGCTGATCGGCGAGAAGAACGCGAACGCGCAGACCCTGCTCGCGCAGGCGCAGACCTCGCTGCGCAGCTCGCTCACGGAAGGCGGCAACCGCGTCAACATCTTCGATCCGGCCGCGCAGGACAAAGCCGCCGCGGAAAAGACCAAGCACTGGCTGGCCCTGGTCGACGACGCGCTCGCCAACGACGGATTCGTCCTTTACTACCAGCCCATCGTCAGCCTGCACGGCGCCGAGGGCGAGTTCTACGAGGTGCTGCTGCGCATGAAAGGCGCCAAGGGCGAGATCCTGCCCGGGCATTTTCTGCCGGTCGCCGAGCAGAACGGCAAGCTGCCGGCGATCGATCGATGGGTCATCGCCAACGCGATCCGCTCGATCGCCGAGCGCGAGCGCGCCGGTCACAAGACCACGTTCTTCATCAAGCTCACGCCGCAGACGCTGGAGGATCAGACGCTCCTGGCGTGGATCGCGCAGCAGCTCAAGACCGCGCGTCAGCGCGGCGATTCGCTCGTGTTCGAGATGCCCGAGAGCAAGGTCGTCACGAGCCTCAAGCCCGCGCGCGCGTTCGTGAAGGGACTCGAGCAGCTCCACTGCGGATTCGCTCTCGAGCAGTTCGGATCGGGCCTGAACTCATTCCAGCTGCTCAAGCACATCCCCGCGCACTACCTCAAGATCGACCGCAACTACATGGCCGAGCTGCCCAAGCACAAGGAAAACCAGGAAAAGATCAAGGAGATCTGCGATCAGGCGCATCACGCCGGCAAGCTGACCGTCGCCGAATTCGTCGAGGATGCGGCGAGCATGTCGATCCTGTTCAGCTGCGGGGTGAACTTCGTGCAGGGCAACTTCCTGCAGGAGCCCGAGAAAGTGATGGCCCAGGGCGCCG
>DAISJF010000356.1:0-3194 GCA_036821625.1 Rhodanobacteraceae bacterium | reverse complement strand
AAGAACGAAGTAGTGCCGCGCTCGATCAATCGCTTCCAGCAGCTCAACTCTGCGACGATCTCGGGGGCGAGCGGCATGTCGCAGGGCGAAACGCTGCAGTTCTTCCGCGACGCGCTGAAAGAAGTCGCGCCGTCCGGTTACACGCTCGACTACGCGGGCCAGTCGCGTCAGTTCGTGCAGGAATCCGGCGGCTTCGCGCTGACGCTCCTGTTCGCGACGATCATCGTGTTCCTCACGCTGGCCGCACAGTTCAACAGCCTGCGCGATCCGGTGGTGATCCTGGTGTCGGTGCCGATGGCGCTGTTCGGCGCGCTGATCTTCGTGAACCTGATGGCGAGCCTCAACATCTACACGAAGGTCGGGCTCGTCACGCTGATGGGCCTGATCTCGAAGCACGGCATCCTGATCGTGCAGTTCGCCAACGAATCGCAGCGCGCGGGAATGAGCAAGCGCGAGGCGATCGAGCATGCCGCCGGCGTGCGCTTGCGACCGATCCTGATGACGACGGCGGCGATGGTGCTCGGCGTCGTGCCGCTCGTGATCGCGTCGGGCGCCGGTGCGGCGGGCCGCTTCAACATGGGTCTCGTGATCGCGACCGGCCTCTCGATCGGTACGCTGTTCACGCTGTTCGTCGTGCCTGCGTTCTACATGCTGCTCGCGGCCGATCATCACGCCGAAAAGGTGCACGATGTCGGCGCCGGGCTCGGCGAAGCCGTGCCTCAGCACTGACCGCAGCGCGCCGCTTTCGCGCGGCGCGCTGCGGATCGCCGCGATGAAGACGCCGCACGATTCAGCGCTCGGCCGGACCACGGCGTACCCGGACCGCTACGATCCGGGTCTTCTGTTTCCGGTCCCGCGCGCGGACCAGCGTGCGGCGATCGGGATCGCGCCCGGTGATGCGCTGCCGTTTCACGGCGTCGATATCTGGAACGCGTACGAGCTGTCCTGGCTCGACGCGAACGGCAAGCCCGCAGTCGCGATCGGCGAATTCCGCGTGCCGGCGACGACTCCGAATCTCATCGAGTCGAAATCGCTGAAACTCTATCTCGCCGGGTTTCACCAGGAGCGCGTCGGCAGCGGTGAGGAATTGGGCGCGCGCATTGCGCGTGATCTCTCGGCGGCCGCGGGGGGAACGGTGGCGGTGCGCCTGCGCGCGCCGGAGCGATCCGCCGATGTCCGCATCGAAGAGCTGGCCGGCGAATCGATCGATGCGCTGCCGGTGACGATCGAGAGTTATGGTCCGCCCGACGCGCGGTTTCTTCGAATCGCCGGCGAGGACGTCGACGAGTCGCTCGCCTCGCACCTCTTGAAATCCAATTGCCCTGTCACGGGCCAGCCGGACTGGGCCAGCGTGCAGATCCGCTATGCCGGACCAAGGCTCGAGCGCGAAGGATTGCTGCGCTATCTCGTTTCGTTCCGCCGCCACGCGGATTTCCACGAGAGCTGCGTCGAGCGGATCTACATGGACATCGTGCGCCGCTGTGCGCCGCGTCGTCTCTCGGTCTATGCGCGCTACACGCGCCGCGGCGGGCTCGACATCAATCCGTGGCGCAGCAGCGAACCCGGCGAGCCGTCGAACCCGCGCGTGCTGCGTCAGTAGCGCGCCATCAGCGGTAGAGGGATCGGGCGCGTCGGCGCGTTTGTCACGCTCTTCCGCTCGCTGCGCTCAGACGCCATTAAGCGCCGACGGGTGTATCGTGCAAGGTCCTGCAACGGCGAGGAGCGCGGACATGGGCGATGCGAAGAAACCCGATTTTTCCAGTGTCCAGAGCGGCGTCTCGTCGACGGCGCCGACGGCTCCGAAGGCGGATTTCGGCAACGTGCAATCCGGTGTCTCCTCGAGTGCGCCGATGGCCGACGCGCCGGCGCAGACCTATACGGTCGTCAAGGGCGACACGCTCTCGAAGATCGCCAAGGATTTCTACGGAAACGCGAATCGCTGGCGCGAGATCTTCGACGCGAACCGCGACCAGATCTCGAATCCCGATCTGATCCGGCCGGGTCAGGTGCTGAAGGTTCCGGCCGGCGCGAAATCCAGCAAATGACAGGAGGAGCATCCATGAAGGCAGTACGCAGTGTGTTCCCGCTGATCGCCGCCGGCTTCGCCGCGGCGGTCCTGATCGCGGCTTGCGGCAAGAAGGAAGAACCCGCGCCGGCGGCTCCTCCGGCCGCGTCGGCACCGGCACCCGCGGCGCCCACCGCGATGGCGCCGGCCGAAGTGGCGGTGGCCTCGGTCGATCTCGGCTCCGCCGTCGGTCCCGATCAGAAGGTCACGACGCCGACGACGACGTTCGGACCCAAAGACACGATCTACGCCGCGGTCTCGACAACGGGCTCGGCGTCGAACGCGACGCTCGGCGCGAAGTGGTCGTATCAGGACGGCCAGACCGTCAACGATTCGAGCCAGACGATCGCACCGAACGGTCCGGCCGTGACCACGTTCCACATCAGCAAGCCGGACGGATGGCCTGCCGGAAACTACAAGGTGGAAATCTCGCTCAACGGCAAGGCCGTGTCGAGCAAGGACTTCACGGTGCAATAGGCAGCTGTCACGCGCAGGTCACGAGGGGCGCGGAGCGATCCGCGCCCTTGTTGTTTGCGCGACATTGCCGCGGCGGCCCGACACTCCGCGGGCGCGCTCTTCAACGCCGCGACCGAAAACGCGACAATAGGCGATCCCATTGCGCCGGCGCGCCGCGGCCGTGCGTTCGAGCTCCCGGAGACAAGGAATGACGGAATCCAGCCTACGGCCGCCTGCGGGCGGCGCAGTGATCACGATCGCGAACGGCAAGCTCAACGTGCCCGACCATCCGATCGTCCCGTTCATCGAGGGCGACGGCACCGGCCCGGACATCTGGCGCGCGTCGGTGCGCGTGCTCGATGCGGCCGTCGCGAAAGCGTACGGCGGCAAGCGCAAGATCCACTGGATGGAAGTGCTGGCCGGCGAGAAGGCGTTCAATCAGACCGGCAACTGGCTGCCCGACGAAACGGTCGAGGCGTGCCGCAAGTATCTCGTCTCGATCAAGGGCCCGCTGACGACGCCGGTGGGCGGCGGCATCCGCTCGCTCAACGTCGCGTTGCGCCAGATGCTCGATCTCTACACATGCCTGCGCCCGGTGCGCTGGTTCAAGGGCGTGCCCTCGCCGGTCAAGGATCCGTCGAAAGTCGACATGACGATCTTCCGCGAGAACACC
>DAISJF010000355.1:0-3195 GCA_036821625.1 Rhodanobacteraceae bacterium | reverse complement strand
CGCGCTCGTAAACCGCCTTGGCTTCCTGGACGCGCCCCTTGCGCGCGAGCAGATCCGCTTCGAGCAGATAGACGTTGCCGAGCTGCGCCGAATCCTCGACCGTCTGCGCCTGCAGCTGGCGCATGAATTCGAGCGCCTGGTCGGTATGGCCGAGCTGATCGAGCACGATCGCCTCGCGGGTCTGCGCATCGAACCAGTGCTCGTCGTCCTCGCCGATCTCGCGATACCAGGTGAGCGCGTCCTCGCGCTTGTCGATCAGCTCGGCGATCTGGCCGAGCAGGAACAGACGGCCGCCGTCGCGCTTGCTCTTGTCGGTGTCGAGCTCGCGATACAACGCGGCCAGCGCGAGCTTGTCGTCGGCGCGCGCGGCGTACGCGGCGCGCGCCGCGAACGTCGTATCGTCCTGCGGGCCCTGCGCGAGCACGCGCGCAGCGCCGGCATTGTCGCCGCCGTCGGCGAGCAGCGCGGCATAACCGCCGCGCAGGCGCACGCTCTTCGGATCGTGCTTGAGCGCCTCGGCATAGAGCGAACGCGCCTTGGCCTTCTCGCCGCGATCGATCGCCAGCCGCGCGCTCCAGGCGTAGCCGTCGCCGCTGTGGAAGCGGTCGATCGCGCCGTCGGCGATGCGCTGCGCGGAGGCTTTGTCGCCGAGCTTGTAGGCGAGCTGGCTGACTGCGATCCAGATCGGCTCGCTGTCACCGAGGTGCGTCGGCGTGGCGAGCCGATCGAGCAGTCGCGAAGCCGCGGCCTTGTCTTCGGAAACCACGAGCGCCTGCGAAATCAGGCGCCAGCTCTGTGCATCGCCACGCGCCGCCAGCTTGTCGAGATCTGCGAACGCATCGTCGGGACGCCCCTCGCCGATCGCGATCCACGCGCGGGCCTGTATCGGGCCCGGATCCTCGGGCGCGAGCGCATGCCAGCGTGCCAGCGAGGTCTTGGCTAGCGTCCAGTCCTTGACCGCGAGCGCGAGCCGAGTGGCTTCCTCGGCGACGTCGGGATCGCGCGAGAGCGACGCCGCTTCTGCAAACCCTTTCGCGCCGCCTGCGAGATCGTTGTCCTGCAGCGCAAACTGCGCGCCGAGGAGCTTGGTCATCAGCTCCGCGTCGGGCGAGACCGGCTGCGCCGTCGCGGCGGGCGCGGCCACGGTCTCCGGCTTGGGGCCGGTACTGGCGCAGGCACTGAGCAGGGCGCCCAGCAGCAGCAGCGCAGCTCGACGGCCGCGGATCCGAGCCAAAACGGGAATTGCCGCGTGGAATGACATGCAACGCCTTGTCTTGCCTGATATTGCGATTGCTTGATATTGCACGTATGCGCCCGCAGAATTCGCGGCGACCGCGGCAGGGATTTGCGCATGCGCCCGTCGCGGGCGGCGCGCCTAGCTTAGCCGATTGCCTCGATGACCGTCCTTCGTTCCTTTCACGATCCGCGCTGATTCCTGATCGACATGGCGCTCATAGCCGTCGGGCTCAACCATCTGACCGCGCCGATCGCGTTTCGCGAGCGCGTCGCGTTCGCGCCCGAGGACACCGGCCCGGCGCTGGCTGCGCTCACGGCCGAGCCGGGCGTGCGCGAGGCGGCGATCCTCTCGACCTGCAACCGCACCGAGCTCTATTGCACGGTGGAGCCCGGCAACGAGAACGCACCGGCCGTCTGGCTCAAGCGGCACCATCAGCTGACCCAGGACCGGCTGGGCGAGTTCCTCTACCTGCACACCGAGGCCGACGCGGTCCGCCACCTGTTTCGGGTTGCCACCGGTCTCGAATCGATGGTGCTCGGCGAGCCGCAGATCCTGGGCCAGGTCAAGGACGCCTACACGCTCGCGCGCGATGCGCAGACGCTGCGCGCGCCGCTCGAGCGGCTGTTCCAGAACACGTTCGCGGTGGCCAAGCGTGTGCGCTCGGATACGCGCATCGGTGCGAATCCGGTGTCGGTCGCGTTCACGGCGGTCCGTCTCGCCGAACGGGTGTTCGCGGATCTCGGCCAGGCCTGCGTGCTGCTGATCGGCGCCGGCGAGACGATCGAGCTCGCGGCGCGGCACATGGCCGAGGCGCGCGTGCGGCGGCTGATCGTCGCCAACCGCACGCTCGAGAATGCACAGGTGCTGGCCGGACGTTTCGGCGGCTATGCGATCGCGCTCGGCGACATTGCCAAGCACCTGGCCGAAGCCGACGTGGTGATTTCGTCGACGGCGAGCCGTGATCCCGTGCTCGACCGCGAGACCGTCGCCGCTGCGATCGCGCAGCGCCGGCGCAAGCCGATGTTCCTGGTCGACATCGCCGTGCCGCGCGACATCGATCCCGACGTCGCTTCGATCGAGGATGCGTTCCTCTACACGATCGACGACCTGCGCGAAGTCATCGACGAAAACCTGCGCGGCCGGCGCGAAGCCGCGCGCGACGCCGAGGCGATGATCGAGCTGTCCGTGGAACACTTCATGGGCTGGTGGCGTGCGCTGGACCTGCACAATCCCGTGAGCGAGCTTCGCCGGCATGCCGAAGCGAATCGCGACGAAGTGCTGGCGAAGGCACAGAGTCTCCTGGCCCGCGGCAGACCGGTCGACGAAGTACTCGCGTTCCTCGCCAACACGCTGACCAACAAGCTCCTGCACGCGCCGAGCGCAAACCTGCGCGCGGCGGCTCTGCGCGGCGACGCGGATCTCCTGCGAGCCGCCGAGCGCCTGTTCGAGAACGAGGCGGACTCGCCGGGCGAGCGCGAGTCGTAGCGGCACTCCCGTTCCCTCGTCGTCCCGCGGAAGGCGGGGACCCAACGCCTTGCTGTTGTTCCGGCCCAACCGGAATGACGAAACGAATGTTCGAACGCGAACGCGCCCTCGACGATAATCCCAACCATGCAACCCAGCATCCGCCGCAAACTCGATCAGCTCGCGGAGCGACACCAGGAGCTCGAGCACATGCTCGCCAGCACCGAGGTGCTGAACGATCCGAAGCGGCTGCGCGACATCTCTCGCGAGCACGCACAGCTCGGCCCGTTGACGGCCGCGCTGCGCGCGTACGACGAAAACCGCAGCGCGCTCGAATCGGCGCGCGCGATGCTCGACGATCCCGAGCTCAAGGCGCTGGCGGTCGACGAGGTCGCCTCACTCGAAGCCGAACGCGAGACGCTCGACCGCGAGCTCAACGTGCTGCTGATCCCAAAGGACGAGCGCGACGACGCGAACCTGTTCCTCGAGCTTCG
>DAISJF010000354.1:0-3198 GCA_036821625.1 Rhodanobacteraceae bacterium | reverse complement strand
ATCCACGAGCCCGTATCGTTGGTCACAGGCACCCTGTGCTTGAACCACGGGTTGACCGCGAACGAATACGGCTTGTCGTCGAGGAATTCATAGCGCGGGGTGCCGGCAGCGATCACGAGATGCTCGCGCCCGGCGCGCGCCAGCGCGGTATCGCTGCGCGATTTCAGCGTGGCGAGATGGTCGGCGTAGAGCAGGTGGAGATCAGGGTGGGCGATGTCCATGACAGATCCCGGGCAGAGCGCGATTGTGCCCGGAGCGCGGCGGCGGCGAAAGTCGCCGTAAAACGACGCTTATGGCGCTGCGCCGTCAAAGCCGTCCGCGAAAATGGAATCCCACGTCACCGTCGCGCTTGCGGCCGTCGAGCGCAAGAACTCGGGGCTGACCGCCTCGACTTCGACCGTCGACGTCGCCTCGTTGCCGTCGCGCGTCAGCGCCGGGACGAAATACGCGGTGTTCGGCGTGCCGCCGAGATAGGTGATGCTGTCGTCGGCGTGGCGCTGGAGCACGTTGTAGGTCGTGACCGTGCTCGGAGACGCGGTCCAGGTCAGGCGCAGCGTTGCCGTGTCGGGGCTCATCTCGCTCTTCGCGATCACGGTCAGGCCCGGCGGCGGTTCGGGTGTCGCAAGCGGCGTCTCGTGCACCGAAAGGCGGCCGATGCGCGTCGAGTACGGCGCGGATGTGTCCCCCGGCACGATGCGCAGCGCGATCGCGGCGAGCGTGCGGCCCGAATACGGCGCGAGTGACGCGTCGTAGAGCGTCCAGCCCGCGCCGATCGTCGCGCCGACATCCAGATATTCGAAGACGGTCGGCGCATCGGCGAACGCGAGGCCGATCTGCAGGTGCGTCGCCGGATCGTCCGGATCGCCCACCTTGTAGATGAGATCGAACACGGTGTCGGCATCGACAGCGAGATCCGTCTCGTAGAGCTCGATGTCGTTGATCGCGTCGAGCGTGCCCGAAATCAGCAGCGACGTGCCGCCCCAGTACGCATCGGTCCAGTCCAACGCCGGAACCAGTTTGCTGCCGTCGCTGTGCACGATCCAGCGCCAGGTGGGCAGCACGTCCTGCACGCTCAGGTTGTTCCATTGCGCGTTCGACAGCACTTCGCCGTCGAGCGCATAGAGACTGCCCTGGCCCGTGTTGAAGTTCGTCACGAACGGCAGCGTCGCGATCGGCGAATTGGCCGGGATGTAGTTCGCCACGCCCTTCCACGCCGCCGTGGTCACGGTGTTGCTCGGATCGTGATTCGGGCCGACCCAGAAATGGTTGTCGCGGTTGTAGAAGTCGCTCGGGCTCGACGAGGACGTGAAGGTCCATTCCGGCCGGTAGAAGCCGATCGAGGTGACGTGCGCCTGTCCCTCCGGAAACACCGCGTTCCAATTGACGTTCGTGTTGTAGCCGTTCGACTCGACATCGATGCCGGCGTAGAGCTCGTAAGGGCTGCGGCCGAGGCTCGTCGCGAGCGCCGCGGAGTTCTGCAGGCCTGTTGCGGTCCAGTTGAAGTTGAGGAACATGTCGTCCGAGACGAGCGTCGCGCCGTCCTGGAAGAACATCTGGTTCTGCGCGTCGAGCGCGTTCTGATACGCGATCGCACCGGTCTGCGTCATCGCGTCGTACCAGACGATGCGCAGATTCGAGTGAGCGTGGAAATACTCGAGCATATCGCGCATGTCGCTCGCGAGCTGCGCGTTGCCGCCCGCGGTTTCCTGGTTTATGAACCAGCCGTCGAAGCCGTAGTACGTCGCCGCTTCGATCATCTTGTCGGCGACCGGAAAGTCGCCGCTGCCGTCGTGCTGCACGAAATCCTGCACCCACTGGATCATTCCGCCGAACTGGTTCGGCGGAAAGAACACGTTGCCGAGCACCGGCACGCCGTTGCGATGCGCGGCGTCGATCACGGTCGAGTTCGGCGCGAGGATCAGGCCTTCGCCCGCCGATCCGCCCCAGAACACGAGTTGATCGATGTACTGCCAGTAGTTGAGCGCGTAGTAATCCATCGTCGGCGAACCCTGCGACGGGTTGAACGACGTCGGCGCGAAAGCGACCAGCGCCGCGACGCGCCCCTCGTTCAGATGCGCATGCGGATTGACGTTGAAATCGGGATTCGAGAAGCGCGTGCGGAGCGGAATGCTGCCGCGGTTGAACGGCGCGTCGGGATCGGTCGCCGGATCCCAGTCGAGGATCGTCGATGGGTACCAGTACGAGGCGTACGGCTGGCCGGGCAATTGCGTGCCGGCGAAGCCTGAAGATGCCGATGCGCCGAACAGCGACGCCACGAGCACAGGGATCAAATAGCGTGAACGCGATTCGCTCGGCATGTCCAGCCCCGGTCGCGCGCAGGGCGCGGCAGCCGTCGCGATCTTAGGTTTCATGCGCGCGCGCCTGCAAGCGCGCTTACAAGCACCTACGCGCCTTGCAGAACCCGGCCAATCCCGGACCCGCCTTTCCCGAACAATCCCGACACACCGTTACACGAATCTCAGCCGCGCGCATCCCCCGCGTCCGGAAACTCGGTGCGCAGCCAGTCATCGAGCATCCACTTCTCGAAGCGGAGCGGATCGGTCTGATTCAGGATGCCGTGTTGCATGAACGCCGGATCCCGCAGTTTGCGGTTGCCTTCCTTGACGACCGTGCCGTTCGCGCCGGTCAGCGTGAACGTGAGATCGATGCGCGGCGAATAGATGTCCTTGATGATGCGGACGTCGTCCCAGCGTGGGCCTCGCCACGGCTCGTAGGTTCCGGCGAGCTGTACGTTCGTGAACGTCACCTGGAGATGCTGGTCCTGCGGAAGGATGCGCTCGGCGCGGTAGCGAAGATGGTTCGCGAGATCGCCCAGCCATTCGTCGGGCGACTGGCGGCCGAGGCCTGTGCCATAGCTTTCCTTGGCCTCGCTGAAGTCGGACGGTTTGGTCCAGGTAACCTGGACGCGCGAATCGGAGTCGGGCTGCGGCGCCGCGGACAGCGCAGCCGATGCCGACGCGAGCGCAATCGCGCAGGAGAGTGTGCGGATCGTGAAGGACTTTGCGAGGCTCAAGGGACACCTCCATGCTCGCGCTGCTGCAATCTACATGATTGGGCGCGACTCGATTTTCAAGACGTTGCACGGTCCTTTATCGTTGCACGGCGTCACGGCAGCGCCTTGGCCTCGGTCGTCGTCGGCAGGCCGGCTTTCTCGCAGAACGCGGCAAATCGCGGGTC
>DAISJF010000353.1:0-3202 GCA_036821625.1 Rhodanobacteraceae bacterium | reverse complement strand
TGATCGACGAGGACGCGCGCTCGGCGATCCGGCTGACACTGCTGGTCGCCGCGATCTCGGTGCCGGCCAACACGGTGTTCGGCGTCGCCGCTGCGTGGCTGATCACGCGCTTCGCGTTCCGCCGCAAGAATCTCCTGCTCACCCTGATCGACCTGCCGTTCGCGGTGTCACCGGTCATCGCGGGTCTGATCTACGTGCTGCTGTTCGGCGCGCAGGGGTGGCTCGGGCCTTGGCTCGCCGGGCACGACGTCAAGATCATCTATGCGGTGCCCGGCATCGTGCTGGCGACGACATTCGTCACGTTTCCTTTCGTCGCGCGCGAACTGATTCCGCTGATGCAGGCGCAGGGCAGCGAGCAGGAAGAGGCCGCGCTGACGCTCGGCGCCGGCGGCTGGTCCATGTTCTGGCGCGTGGTGCTGCCGAAGATCGGCTGGGGCCTCGTCTACGGCGTGATCCTGTGCAACGCGCGCGCGATCGGCGAGTTCGGCGCGGTATCGGTCGTGTCGGGCCATATCCGCGGCGTCACCAACACGATGCCGCTGCACGTCGAGATCCTCTACAACGAATACAACCGCACCGCCGCATTCGCGGTCGCTTCGCTGCTCGCGCTGCTCGCGCTCGCGACGCTCGTGGTCAAGCAGATCGTCGCCTGGCGCATGCGCCGTACCGAGCCGGAAGGCGAGGCGACATGAGCATCGAGCTTTCGGGCATTTCCTATCGCTACGCCGAGACGGTCGCGCTCGACGGCATCGATCTCTCGATCCAGTCCGGCGAGCTGCTCGCATTGCTCGGACCTTCCGGCTGCGGCAAGACGACGCTGCTGCGCGTGATCGCCGGCCTCGAATTTCCGGAGCAGGGATCGGTGCGCTTCGAAGGCCGCGACGTCACGCGCGTCGCCGCGCGCAAGCGCCATGTCGGTTTCGTATTCCAGCACTACGCGCTGTTCAATCACCTCACGGTGTTCGAGAACGTCGCGTTCGGTTTGCGCGTGCGGCATTTCTGGCGGCGGCCGCGACGCGCCGAGCTGAAGCGGCGCGTGCTCGAGCTGCTCGAACTGGTCCAGCTCGGCGACTACTCGCAGCGCTATCCCGCGCAGCTCTCGGGCGGGCAGCGCCAGCGCGTCGCGCTCGCGCGCGCGCTTGCGGTGGAACCGGAGATTCTGCTCCTGGACGAGCCGTTCGGCGCGCTCGACGCGCGCGTGCGCGGTGATCTTCGCCGCTGGCTGCGCGGACTGCATGACCGGATCCACGTGACGAGCGTGTTCGTCACGCACGACCAGGAAGAAGCATTCGAGCTTGCTGACCGCATCGCGGTGATGAACAACGGCCGCATCGAGCAGCTTGCCGATCCGCAGACGTTGTACACGCAACCGGCGAGCCCGTTCGTCTGCCGCTTTCTCGGCGAGGTGAACGAGCTGCCGACCGCGCTGCACGCGCGCTGGACCGGTGAGCATGATCCGAAGGCCGTCGCGTTCGTGCGGCCGCACGATCTCGAGCTCCTGCCGGCGCAGGCCAGCGGCTCCGCGCGTGTCGACAGCGTGCGCGATCTCGGCGCGACCGTGCGCATCGAAGCGCGCCACCGGGCCCTTGCATCGCCGCTGATCGCGATCTACGAGCGCGGCCGGTTCGTGGAAAACCCGCTCGAGGAAGGACAAGCCGTCGCGATCGTCGCGCGGCGCTGGGTCATCTTCCGTTGACCGAGCCCGCGATGCCTGAAGTGGCATCGCTTGGCTGACCGAGCCCGCGATGCCTGAATTGGCATCGCTTGTCGGAGTACTTGGTTTCTTTCACGCATTCCCGCTGAGTGACGCGCGTCACATACGGACGCGCGCACGCGCGCAGACTCGGTCGACACCCTCCGCGATTCCCTATGGCCGGCTTCGCGATCTTGCGGTTGTGCAAGTTCAAGTGCGTGCGACTACCTCTGTGGTAGCGGTTTCTTCTGGGTTCTTCGCGAGGTATCTGGGCGATGGCAGATAAACCACGAGAAATCGATCCAAGGATGGACAAGTTAGCGGCCATCATGCTTCATGCAACAAATGCCCAGGCAATGTCATCACATCACCTGACCGGGCATCCGGACTCGGTGCGATGAGTTACGAGACAGAGAATCGGCCGCTGACCGCGAATGGACTCAAGGGCCGTCACGGAAATCTCACTGCGTCCCAGCACGTGCTCACGGTCATACCCGTGATTTCCGTTGGCAACATGCGGGGCATTGTCAATTGACTGTCCGGATTCCTCCCCGTTTCCCGTAAACCTTCGGACCGGCGCGCCTTTCTAGTCCGCTTTCACGAGACCGACAGAATGGAAAACCCCCATCCAACCGTCGACGCCCCGGCCGTAACGCGCGCCTGGTTCGCAACCCACGAGCTCCGATGGGTCGCCAAGAGAATCTCCGCCAAGATCCGATTCGTCCAACAGCAAGGCATCGACAAGACGATCGTCGCGTTTCGGACCATCACCCACGAAGCAAACCTGATCGTCTGGGGAAGCGGAATCGTCGAGTTCATCGTTCTTCACGGCAAGCCCCAGCGCGAGACCGTCTCGCGGAGCGGCAAGTACGCCACGCAGCACGAGCTGCAGCATCTGCTCGACGGAAGCGTTGCGGAATTCGAAACGCTTGCAGCGGAACCCGCCTAGGAAGCGCCGCGGCTTCGCACACTCTTCACGTCCAATCGATGGAATCCAGCGACGCACCCTGCAAGGCTTAGCCGCCGCTCGGCGTACGCATCCCGAGGCGACGAACGCATGGTGCCTATCGACTGGAGCCGTAGAAACATGATGAATCGCTTGGCCCTAGCCCTCTTTGTCGGCATCGCCGGCAGAGCGACTGCGGCTGTGCAGTTCGCGGACGCCGATACCTGGTTGGGCGATGCTCCATGGCTGCCCGTGCCGGTCGAAGAACCTGCCACGCAGGCGCCGAATCCGCAGGGCGGGCAGGCGATCGTGATCGACCCGCAAAACCGCAATCAGGTCGCCGCGGCCTATCAGACCATCTACCTGCCTCAGGGGAACGTGCCGAGTGGATGGACGGGCAACGTCAGCACCTGCACTGCGGGCACGACGAGCTCGAGCTACAAGGACGCGACCATCGGGCGAGTCAACTTCTACCGCGCCCTTTCGGGGTTACCGGGCAACGTCACGTTGTTCGGAGATGCGCCCACGACGGACACGCAAGCCTCTGCGTTGATATTCAGCGC
>DAISJF010000352.1:0-3206 GCA_036821625.1 Rhodanobacteraceae bacterium | reverse complement strand
CAACGCATTCGTCGGTTGTTATCATCCGAGCGAAGCGCATCAGGTTCCGTTCCTGATCTGCGATGTCTGCGCCGGCGCCGTCGAGATCTGCGACGAGCGGGTCGCGCGGCTGCTCGGCGACCAGGCGCGCGAGCACGGCTTCAAGCCGCGTGCGCAGACGCTCGAAGTGCACGGCGTGTGCGAGGATTGCCGCGACTCGGCGGCGACGCGGCAATAGCCGAACGTCGAACTTCGCGTTACTCGATGCGCTGCTCCGACGCGGCGTCGAACAGATGCAGCTGCTCGACGCGAATTCCGATATCGAGCATCGAGCCGGCCTCCGGCAGCGCGCGCGGCGGCACGCGCATCACGATCGGCGCACCCTCGTAGCGAAGGTTGAGGAAGATCTCGTTGCCGACCGGCTCGATGACTTCGAGCCGGGCGCAAAGCGACGGCGAGTCGTCTGCCGGGCTCGTCTTCAGCAGCAGGTCTTCGGGCCGCAGGCCGACAATCAGCTCACGCCCCGCAAGGCGCGCGAGCGCGGGTGTGTTCGCGTCCGCTTGCAGCGAAAGCACCGTCGAGCCGAGCTGCAAGCGCTGGCCGTCGCCTGCGACGACGCGGCCGCGAAAGAAGTTCATCGCGGGGCTGCCGACGAAGCCCGCAACGAACACGTTGGCCGGTTTGCGATAGAGCGCCATCGGCGTGTCGATCTGCTGGATCTCGCCGCGGTTCATGACGACGATGCGCTGACCGAGCGTCATCGCCTCGATCTGATCGTGCGTCACGTAGATCATCGTCGCGGCGAGCGAGCGGTGCAGTCGCGCGATCTCGACGCGCGTGCCGAGCCGAAGCTTCGCGTCGAGGTTCGACAGCGGTTCGTCGAGCAGGAACACGGCGGGCTTGCGCACCAGCGCGCGACCGAGCGCGACGCGCTGGCGCTGGCCTCCGGAGAGCTGCGCGGGTTTGCGCTCGAGCACCTGCGCGAGGTCGAGCATCTGTGCGGCCTGGCGCACGCGCTGTTCGGTTTCGGCGCGCGGCGTGCCGCGCAGGTTGAGGCCGAACGCGAGGTTTTCCGCGACGGTCATATGCGGATACAGCGCGTAGTTCTGGAACACCATCGCGATGTCGCGATCGCGCGGCGCGACATCGGTGACCGCGCGGCCGCCGATCGAAACGGTGCCCGACGTGACCGACTCGAGCCCCGCGATCAGGCGCAGCAGCGTCGACTTGCCGCAGCCCGACGGGCCGACCAGCACGAGCAGCTCGCCATCGGCTGCCTCGAAGGTGGCGCCCGCGACAGCAACCTGGCCGTTCGCGTAGACCTTGCGCACCGAGTCAAGCCGGACTGCACTCAATGTTCTCTCCTGGTCGATGGAGCACGTGCGTCGTGCTTCGGTCTACGTCGATCGCACTTCCACGATCCCGGCATTCGATTTGCGAAGGCCGCCCCTTACACAAGGGCTGGAAAGCATGTCTTCGCCGGTGGCCTGGAGAAGACGCTGGTTCGTTCGAGCGCGCGATCCTGCCGGCAGCCTGCCAAATGCCGGTTCGATCGGCTATTCTGCACGTTCAGAATGTAAACGTTTTCAGGCGCTCGCCACCAGACTCCGAGCCGCGGGGAGCCGATGGATCAGACGTTCGAATTCCCCCGGGGGTTTCTCTGGGGCAGCGCGACTTCCGCGTATCAAATCGAGGGTTCACCGCTGGCCGACGGCGCCGGGCCGAGCATCTGGCACCGTTTCGTGCGCACGCCGGGCATGGTCCAGAACGGCGACACCGGCGACATCGCCTGCGACCACTACCGGCGCTACCGCGAAGACGTCCAGCTGATGCGCTCGCTCGGCCTCAAGGCCTATCGTTTCAGCATCGCCTGGGCGCGCGTGTTGCCGGAGGGCAAGGGCCGCGTGAACCCGAACGGCCTTGCGTTCTACGAGCGGCTGGTCGATACGCTGCTCGAGCACGGCATCGAGCCGCTGGCGACGCTGTATCACTGGGATCTTCCGGCCGCGCTCGACGACCGCGGCGGCTGGCTGAATCCCGACATCGCGGACTGGTTCGCCGAATACGCGAGCGTCGTTTTCCGCAAGCTCGACGGACGCGTGAAGAAGTGGACCACGCTGAACGAGCCGTGGGTCGTCACTGACGGCGGCTATCTGCACGGCGTGCTCGCGCCGGGACATCGCAACCGCTTCGAGGCGCCGATTGCGAGTCACCACCTCCTGCGTGCGCACGGCGCAGCGGTCAAGGCCTATCGCGCGCTAGGCAGACACGAGATAGGCATCGTCGTGAACGTCGAGCCGAAGTATCCGGCCTCGGACTCCGCCGAGGATCGCGCAGCGACCGCGCGCGCCGATGCCTACATGAACCGGCAGTACCTCGATCCCCTGTTCCGCGGCGAATATCCGGCGGAGCTCAGGGAGATCTTCGGCGAAGCGTGGCCGGAATGGCCGGCCGAAGATCTCGCGCTGATCCGCCAGCCGATCGATTTTCTCGGCATCAACTACTACACGCGCAACGTGACGCGGCACGACCCGGCCGCGTGGCTGCTGCGCGCATCGTCCGTGCGACAGGATGCGACCTATACGGAAACGGGCTGGGAAGTGTACGCGCAGGGTCTCGCCGATACGCTCGCCTGGGTCAGGGATCGCTACGGCAATCCGCCCGTCTACATCACCGAGAACGGCGCGGCGTTCTACGATCCGCCCAAGTTGAACGGCGACACGCTCGAAGACCCGTTGCGCGTCGACTACCTGCGCCAGCATCTTCGCGCCGTGCGTTCTGCGATCCGGAGCGGCAGTGACGTGCGCGGCTACATGACCTGGTCGCTGCTCGACAATCTCGAATGGTCGCTCGGGTTCTCCAAGCGGTTCGGCATCGTGCATGTCGATTTCACGACGCAGAAGCGGACGCCGAAGGCCAGCGCGCGTTTCTACTCCGAGGTCATCGCGAGCCGTGGGCGCGTCCTCGGTGGGACGCCCTAGCGCGGAGCCGGGCTCGCGGCGAATTCACGCAGCGGGTCGCGCTGGAGACTACCTCGCGGAGACTTCGATCGTCGCGGGGAGCTTGCGGATCGGCAGCTCATCGCCGTTCCATTGGGCCTTGCGGCCGTCGATGCGCGCTGCGCCGCCCGCAAACGGAGGCGGAGCCTTCCGCCGACAGATTCGGCCGACGGCTCCTCCACGGAGCAGCAACCTGTGCTTGGCTGAGGCCTCGTTGAGCCGCGAGCC
>DAISJF010000351.1:0-3221 GCA_036821625.1 Rhodanobacteraceae bacterium | reverse complement strand
GCGGGAGAGGGCCGGGGTGAGGGGCTTTCGAAGTGAACCCCGCAAGATCGAAACGCCGCGCTCCGGTTTCCCTCACCCGCCCTTCGGGCGGCCTCTCCCGCAAGCGGGAGAGGCGAACATCAGAGCGCCTTCTGATACCGATCGCGCAGCTGCTCGACGCGCTGCACGTAGACCTGCGTCTCGTCATACGGCGGCACGCCGCCGTATTTCTGCACGGCCGCCTCGCCGGCGTTGTACGCGGCCGTCGCGAGCTTGGTATCGCCGTTGAAATCCTTTAGCAGCTGGGCCAGATACTTGGCGCCGCCGCTGATGTTCTGCGCGACATCGAACGCGTCGCCGACGCCCATGTCGCCCGCCGTTCCGGGCATCAGCTGCATCAACCCCTGCGCGCCCTTGTCCGACACGGCCATCGGGTTGAAGGCCGATTCGGCGTGAATCACCGCGCGCAGCAGCGCGGCGTCGACGCCGTAGTTGATCGCCGCTGCCGCGATCTCGTCCTTGAACACATCGAGATGGAGCGGCGTGTTCGCAAAGTCGATCTTCGAGTGCACGTCGCAGGCGATGCAGGTCGCGATGTAGGTGAACAGCACGGCAAACGCGGCGCCGCTGCTCGGCTTGACGTTCGTGTATTCGGTGATGCCGTTCGCGTGCTGCACGCGATAGACCGCGCCGCGCAGCACGCGCGGCGTCGGTTTCGCCGGCGCAGGGATTGCGGGCGTCGCAACCGCGGGCATGGCGCTCGCGATCATGCTCGCCACCGGCAGCGACGGCGCCATCTTCACGAGCGGCGCCGTGCTCTCGACACCGAAATCGGTCGCGCGCAGCGGCATCGCCGTGCTGGCGACGCCGAAACCCGTTGCCTTCACGTCGGGCCTCTCGGCGACGTTTTCGCGATAGGTCCAGCCGTTGGCCACGGACGCAGGCTTTGCCGCACCGTCCCCGGCCGGAGCGGCTTTCTTTTTCGCCGACGCGACGTGACGCGGCGCCCTGCTTCCCGACGCGTCGGCGTAGCGCGAGAGCTCGATGCACTTCGAGAACGTCGAAGCCTTGTTCGTGTAGGCGATCGAGCCGTTCGGCCCCTCGCACTTGTAGAGCACGCCGGCGCGTGCCGAAACCGCGGCCAGCCCGCCCGAGATTCCGAGCAGGAGCCAGACGGCAGACATCGCGAATCGGCGCGGCATGAACGTCATTGAACCCTTCCCGGCGCAAGAGTTTCCGTCACCTGCATCACGCTGCCAAGCGCCCGGGCCGACCTGCCCGTCGGCGACCCCGCTACTGGCCATGCCCGCCGCCAAAACGTAAACTATTGGACCGACTGGATTTTCCGAACATGAGCGGCAAGCTCTATATCAAGACCCACGGGTGCCAGATGAACGAGTACGACTCGGCCAAGATGGCCGACGTGCTCGGCGCGGCGCACGGCCTGACGCTCACGGAGAACGAGGCCGAGGCCGACGTCATCCTGATCAACACCTGCTCGATCCGCGAGAAGGCGCAGGAAAAGGTCTTCAGCCAGCTCGGCCGCTGGAAGGCGCTCAAGCAGCAGAACAAGGCCGTCGTGATCGGCGTCGGCGGCTGCGTCGCGAGCCAGGAAGGCGATGCGATCGTCAAGCGCGCGCCGTTCGTCGATCTCGTGTTCGGACCGCAGACGCTGCATCGCCTGCCCGAGATGATCGAAGCGCGTCGCGCGACCGGAAAGCCGCAGGTCGACATCTCGTTCCCCGAAATCGAGAAGTTCGATCGCCTGCCCGAACCGCGCGCGGAAGGCCCCACCGCGTTCGTCTCGATCATGGAAGGCTGCTCGAAGTACTGCACGTTCTGTGTCGTGCCGTACACGCGCGGCGAGGAAATCAGCCGGCCGTTCGACGATGTCGTCGCCGAGGTCGCGCTGCTCGCCGAGCAGGGCGTGCGCGAAGTCACGCTGCTCGGCCAGAACGTCAACGCGTATCGCGGACCGATGCACGACGGCTCGGTCGCCGATCTTGGTCTCTTGATCCATGCGATCGCCGAGATCGACGGGATCGGCCGCATCCGCTTCACCACGTCGCATCCGCTCGAGTTCTCCGATTCGCTGATCGATGCGTACGCGAACGTGGGCAAGCTCGCGAACTTCCTGCATCTGCCGGTGCAGTCGGGCTCGGACCGGATCCTCGCCGCGATGAAGCGTGGCTACACGGTGCTCGAGTTCAAGCAGAAAATCAGGAAGCTCCGCGCCGTGCGTCCGGACATCTGCATCTCGTCCGATTTCATCGTCGGCTTCCCGGGCGAGACCGACGCCGATTTCGAGAAGACGCTGAAGCTGATCGACGACGTCGGCTTCGACCAGAGCTTCTCGTTCATCTACTCCAAGCGTCCCGGCACGCCGGCCGCGAATCTCGCCGACGACACGCCGGACCCGGTCAAGCACGAACGCCTCGCGCGGCTGCAGGCGAAGCTCAACGCGAACGCGCATCGCATCGGCGAGGCGATGGTCGGCACCGTTCAGCGCGTGCTCGTCGAAGGTCCGAGCCGCAAGCGCACGAACGAGCTGACCGGCCGCACCGAGAACATGCGCTACGTGAACTTCGCGGGCGACGCGCGACTGATCGGCCGGTTCATCGACGTGACGATCACCGAAGCGCTCAGCAATTCGCTGCGCGGCCGCATCGCGCTCGCGAGCGTCCCCGCGGAGGCTGCACTCGCGCCGTGAGCGGTGCGCTCGTCATCCGGGAGATCGGCGCGGCGGAATTCGACAAGGTCTGGCCGCTGTTCCAGTCCGTGATCGCGGCCGGCGATACGTACAGCTATGCGCCCGACACGCCGTTCGAGGAAGTGCGCGCCTCGTGGGCGATGCCGCCGAGCCGCACTTTTGTCGCGGAGCGCGACGGCCAGATCGTCGGCTGCTATCGGCTGAGTCCGAACCGGTCCGGGCTCGGCGATCACGTCGCCAACTGCGGCTACATGGTCGCCGCCGACGCCCGCGGCCAGGGCATTGCCTCGGCGATGTGCGAGCATTCGCTGGAAGAGGCGCGCCGGGCCGGCTTCACGGCGATGCAGTACAACTATGTCGTCGCATCGAACACGACGGCCGTGAAGCTCTGGCAGCGCCACGGATTCGCGATCGTCGGCACGGTGCCGCGCGCGTTCCGCCACGCGACACTCGGCCCGACCGACATCCACATCATGCACCGCTTCCTATGACCGACCATCCCGAGCACCGCGATTTCACGCTCGAGCCCGAC
>DAISJF010000350.1:0-3228 GCA_036821625.1 Rhodanobacteraceae bacterium | reverse complement strand
GACAAGGACGCGAAGAAGCCCGCCGCGGCACCGAAGAAGGACGGCGACAAGAAGTAATCGTCCGCTGTCATGCGGTAAGAGGCGCGCCATACTCTGGCGCGCCTTTTTTGTTTTGACGTCAAGGAAAGAGACGGGGGAAGCAAAGACATGCGCGTAACGATCTTCGGCACGGGCTACGTTGGCCTCGTGACCGGAACCTGCCTCGCCGAAGTCGGCAACGACGTCGTCTGCGTCGACGTCGACGCCGGCAAGATCGCGCGCCTCGAGCGCGGCGACATTCCGATCTACGAGCCCGGCCTCGAGCCGCTCGTCAAGGCGAATTACAAGAGCGGGCGCCTAAAGTTCACGACCGACGCGCAGGCCGCGATGGCGAGCGCGCAGGTCGTCTTCATCGCGGTCGGCACGCCGCCCGACGAGGACGGCAGCGCCGATCTCACGCACGTGCTCGAAGTCGCGCGGACGATCGGCCGCACGCTGACGAAACCTGCCGTCGTCGTCAACAAGTCGACCGTGCCCGTCGGCACCGCCGATTCGGTGCGCGCCGCGATCGCCGGCGAGCTCGCCGTGCGCGGCGTCGAGGTCGGGTTCGACGTGGTCTCGAATCCCGAATTCCTGAAGGAAGGCGATGCGGTGCAGGATTGCATGCGTCCCGACCGCATCATCATCGGCGCCGACAGCGCGCGCGCCGTCGAGCTTCTGAAGACGCTGTACGCGCCGTTCAATCGCAATCACGAGCGCATCGTGTCGATGGACGTGCGCTCGGCCGAGCTGACCAAGTACGCGGCGAACGCGATGCTGGCGACCAAGATCAGCTTCATGAACGAGATCGCGAACATCGCCGAGCAGGTGGGTGCCGATGTCGAACAGGTGCGTCGCGGCATCGGATCGGATCCACGCATCGGCTATCACTTCATCTATCCCGGCGCCGGCTACGGCGGATCGTGCTTTCCGAAGGACGTCAAGGCGCTCGCATACTCGGCGCGCGCTCACGGCCACGAGCCGCGGCTGCTCGACGCGGTCGAGTCGGTCAACGCGCTGCAGAAGCGCAAGCTGTTCGCGCTGATCGAGCGCCACTTCGACGGCCGCCTCGCCGGGCGCACGATCGCGCTGTGGGGACTTGCCTTCAAGCCGAACACCGACGACATGCGCGAGGCGCCGAGCCGCACGCTGCTCGATCAGCTCTGGGGGGCGGGCGCGATCGTGCGCGCCTATGATCCGGAGGCCAAAGAGGAAGCGGTGCGCCTGTACGGAGAACGCGCGGACCTCGTCCTCTGCGAGCAGCCGTATGCCGCGCTCGAAGGCGCAGACGCGCTCGTGATCGTCACGGAATGGAAGGCGTTTCGCAGCCCGGACCTCGAGCGCGTGCGCGCCTCGCTGCGCGAGCCCGTGATCTTCGACGGCCGCAACATCTTCGAGCCGAAGGCGATCGAGGCGGCCGGCATCGCGTACTACGGCATCGGCCGCGGGCGCAGCATCGTCAGCGTCTGAGACCGCTTGCGCGGCTGTACCTGGAACGCCGCGCTCGGTACCATCGCGGGCCTCGCGTCCGCGACGGGCGGACGGCGCGCCATGCAGGCGCTCTCGACGCTCGCGCCGTGGCGCACGTGTTCGGCGTGAATCGTTCGGCAATCGGATAGCGGCTGGATGGAAAGCAAACGCGCACTCGTTACCGGAATCACGGGCCAGGACGGCGCGTACCTCGCCGAGCTCCTGCTCGCGAAAGGCTACGAAGTGCACGGGATCAAGCGCCGCGCCTCGTCGTTCAACACCGAGCGCGTCGACCATCTCTATCACGAGCTCGACGATTCGAAGCCCGGCATCCGGCTCCACTACGGCGATCTCACTGATTCGCTGAGCCTGCTACGCGTCATGCAGCAGGTCAGGCCCGACGAGATCTACAACCTTGCGGCGCAGAGCCACGTCGCCGTTTCGTTCGAGGAGCCCGAATACACCGCGAATGCGGATGGCATCGGCGCGCTGCGCATCCTCGAGGCGATGCGCACGCTGGGGCTCGGCGACCGATGCCGGTTCTACCAGGCTTCCACTTCGGAGCTCTACGGCCTCGTGCGCGAAACGCCGCAGCGCGAGGCGACGCCGTTCCATCCGCGCTCGCCGTACGGCGTCGCCAAGCTCTACGCGTACTGGATCACCGTGAACTACCGCGAGGCGTATGGGATCTACGGCTGCAACGGCATCCTGTTCAATCACGAGTCGCCGATTCGCGGGGAAACGTTCGTGACCCGCAAGATCACGCGCGGGCTCGCGCGCGTGATCCACGGGCTGCAGCACTGCCTCTATCTCGGCAACCTCGACGCACGGCGCGACTGGGGCCATGCACGCGATTTCGTCGAGGCGCAATGGCTGATCCTGCAGCAGGACGAGCCGCGCGATTACGTGATCGCGACCGGCATCCAGCATTCCGTGCGCGAGTTCGTCACGCTCGCCGCGCGCCAGATGGGCGTCGAGCTCGAGTTCCGCGGTCATGGCCCGGAAGAGCACGCCGTCATCGCACGCGCGGGCAAGGCCGACGCGAAGGTCAAGGCCGGCGACGTGATCGTGCGCATCCATCCGCAGTACTACCGCCCCGCCGAAGTCGACACGCTGCTCGGCGATGCATCGTTCGCGAAAAAACAGCTCGGCTGGTCGCCGAAGACGAGCTTCGATGCGCTCGTGCGCGAGATGGCCGAGGCCGACTTCGCGCTCGCCGCGCGCGAGGCGCAGGGATTGACCGGTGCACGGCATGGACGTCATCTCATCGAATCACTGCCCGGATGACCTGATGTCGCCACCGCTGGAAGAACGCCTGACCGAGCTCGAAGTGCGCCTCGCATTCGTCGACGACACGATGGCGGCACTGAACGCAACCGTATCTCAGCACGACCGCGTGCTTCAGGAAGTCCGTGCCGCGATCGAACGGCTGCGCCTCGAGCTGACCGGCGTGCGGACCGCGCTCGCGCAGGACGTGCGGGACGAGCCGCCTCCGCCGCACTATTGAAGCGAACGCGACCGGTCGTCGTCGCAAAGAAACGGGAATCGATTTTCATGTCGGAATCGCTGCGCGATCAGCTGCTGAAAAGCGGTCTTGCCAGCAGGCTCAAGGCGGAGCAGGCCGCGAAGCCGGTGCAGCAGAAGCCGGCGCGCGCGAAGCACAGATCCGCCGAGATCGATCTCGCCAGGGCTTATGCGCTGCGCGACAGCAAAGAACGCGCCGAACGCGAGCGCATGCAG
>DAISJF010000349.1:0-3230 GCA_036821625.1 Rhodanobacteraceae bacterium | reverse complement strand
GTGCCGCCTTCGGATCCAGCGCGATGGCGCGATCGAGCGCCGCGATCGCATCGCCGAAATGCGCACCGTCGCGGCGGTTGAAGATGTCCGTCGCCTGCAAGTACAGCGCGTACGCTTGCGCATTCGTCGTGGTCACCGGCACGATGCGCTGATCGGCTCCGCCCTTCAGCACGATCTCGAGCTTCTCCGCTATCGCGTGCGCGATGCGCTCCTGCAGCGCGAACACGTCGTCAAGTTCGCCGTCGTACGTGTCCGACCACAGATGGAATCCGTCCGAGACCTGGATCAGCTGCGCGGTGATGCGCACCTTTTCACCCTGCTTGCGCAGCGATCCCTCGAGCACGTTGGCGACGCCGAGCGCCTTGCCGATCGTGCGCAGATCGTCGTTCTTGCCCTTGAACGAGAACGACGAAGTGCGGCCGGCGACCTTGAGATCCTTCAGCTTGGCCAGCGCATTGAGCAATTCCTCGGCCATGCCGTCGGAGAAATATTCCTGGTCGTGCGCCGGGCTGAGATCGGTGAACGGCAGCACCGCGATCGATTTCTCGGGCGCGGTCGTCGCGACCGTCGCGCCGTCGTTCCGGTGCCGGACGAACTGGTTGGCCAGCAGCAGCACGATCGCGACCGCCATGATCGCGATGATCCAGCGGTCGAGCTTGCGGCCGGTGCGGTGCGTGATGGATTCGGCGGGATCGACATCGCTTTCGCGCTTGAGACCCTGCGGCGTGATCTCGTAGAACCATGCGAACGCGAGCAGGAACGGAAAGCCGATCGCGGCGGCGATCACGATCCAGCGCACCGTCCAGCCCGGCACGTCGAAGAACGGGAACACCTGCGTGGCGACCTGAACGATCAGCCACGCCGACGCGGCATAGAACGCGCCCGCACGGATCACGTTGCGGCGCCGCAATTCGGAGACGAATGAGGCCATCGACCCTCCCCCGCAGGCGACTTTACTCGAATGTGGGCGCGACGAGCAGGAGGCGCGTGTAAACGGGTTGACGGGAAGTCAGTCCTTGCCGAGATCGAGGCGCATCAGCACCTCGTCGTCCCGCTCGCCGTCCATCCGCATCGAGCGCGGCTCGCGACCGAACTCGCGTTATGCAACCCTATAGTTGCATTTTCAGTCGGGTCATCCCATAATGCAATCAGCAACCATTCGGTTGCCTAAGGAGCCCAGCATGAACCACTACCAGCAAACCCTCGTCATCAACGCCGATCCGGCCGCCGTCTACGCTGCGGTCGCCACCACCGCGGGCCTGCGCGCCTGGTGGACGCCCGACTGCACCGCCGACACGCACGCCGGAGGAACGGCACGCTTCCGCTTCGGCAACACCTGGAAGGACATGAGCATCGAGCGCCTCGACATCAACCGCGAAGTGCGCTGGTTCTGCACCCGCGCGCACATCGCGAGCGAAACGCTCGCGCGCAATGACGAATGGGTCGGCACCGAGATCGTGTTCCGGCTCACGCCGACGGTCGACGGGAAGACGCGCCTCGACTTCGAGCACGTCGGCCTCGTGCCCACACTCGAGTGCTACGATCGCTGCAACAAAGGCTGGAACTATTTCCTCGCGAGCCTCAGGCAGCTCGCCGAAACCGGCCGCGGCACGCCGTGGGTCGCCGAGCAGCAGTGCGCCGCGTGACGAGGGAGCCGACCGACATGAGCACGAGCACCGACCGCATCGAACGCAGCATCGTCATCAGCGCGCCGCGCGCACGCGTCTGGCGCGCGCTGACGAACGCCGAGGAATTCGGCACATGGTTCGGCGCGAACCTCAAGGGCCAGACCTTCCTGCCCGGAAAGCGCGCGCGCGGACAGATCACGTTCAAAGGCTACGAGCACCTCTTCTTCGACGTCGTCGTCGACCGCATCGAACCGCAGGATCTGATGTCGTACCGCTGGCATCCGTACGCGCACGATCCGAATGTCGACTACGAGAAGGAAGAGCCGACGCTGGTGACGTTCACGCTGAAGGATGCGCCCGGCAACGGCACGCTGCTGACGGTCGTCGAAACCGGCTTCGACCGCCTGCCGCCCGAGCGGCGCATGGAAACGTTCCGCATGAACTCGCTCGGCTGGGAATCGCAGACCAAAAAACTCGCGCAGCATGTCGAGTCGTAGCGCCAGGTCGAAACGCGCAGGCCGGCGCGATGCCGGCCTGCCCGCGTTCGCGCGCTCGGGATCGCCGCTCGCCGACGTGTTCGCGGCGCTCGGCGATCCGACAAGGCTCAGGCTCGTCGCGGTGCTGTGTGCGGGCGGTGCGTTTTCGATCGCGCAACTGACCGCGAATACAGATATCAGCCGTCAGGGCGTGACGAAACATCTGCAGGTGCTGGCGGAGGCCGGCGTCGTGCGTGACGTGAAAATCGGGCGCGAGCGGTTGTGGCAGCTCGATCCCGCCCAGATCGAGGCGGCGCGGCGCACGCTGGAGACGATCGGGCAGCAGTGGGAGACGGCGCTCGGCAAGCTCAAGGCGTTTGTCGAGAAGTAGGCGGGCGCGTCGTTGCGTGCGACGCGCCCGCCCTGGATCACGCGACCCGATTCACGGCGCGGCCCAGGACCATCCCGTGATGCGCCAACCCGTTGCGCCCTTGTGCAGCGCGAACGCGAACGCCGCCTTCGTTTCCTTCATCGGCTTGCCGTTCTGCTTGAACGCGAAGTTCGACGGAATGACGACATAGGCGCGATCGCCGGTCACGTCGACGTGCCGCGGCTTGCCGAGCGTGACGACGCCGTCCGTGATGCCGTCCTTCTTTGCGTTCGCCTCGTAATCGTTCGCCCACTTCGCGCACGCGCCCGCGCCGTGCCATTCATGCGGCGGGAACTCGTCGATGATCGACGTTTCTTCGGCGCACGCGGCGAGCGCAGACTTCGCGTCGCCCTTGTTGAAGCCGTCGACGAATTGATGGATCGGCATCATCACGTCGGTCTGCTCCGATGCAGCCGCCGATCCCGCTGTCGACAACAGGATCATCAGTGCCAGCGATACCTTGTGCATGCGTTCCTCCCCAGGGTCAGTCACAAGATGCGAGGGCGCGCCGCCGGCGCGCACGACGCGGCTCGAGCGAATCCGGCGCGTCGCGCACGCAGCATACTCCGAACTCGCTCAGCGGCTCATCGGTGGCGAACCACGGCGCTGATACCGCGCTGATTCGGCCGCAAGCCGCGCGCCGCGGCGCGCGCGCCGATCGCGCGCCACGCTTGACATTCAAGTTGGTACTTGCCT
>DAISJF010000348.1:0-3232 GCA_036821625.1 Rhodanobacteraceae bacterium | reverse complement strand
GCCCACCGCGCGGGACCAACCGAGCGAAAACACATCGTTCGCGGCGTCGGCAGCGAGCGCGTGCTCGAGCAGCGCGGAAGTCGGCATCGGCTGCTGGCGCGTCGTGTAGCGAAGCTCGAGATTGCCGACGTCGTCGTCGTGCATCGTCCAGCCCACGCTATACACCGTGAGGTCGCGCCATGCGAAGACCGGGCTCGCTCCGTCGCCGAGCAGGGCCAGGAAGCGTGTCGGCAGCGACGGGCTCGTGAATGGCGTGATCTCGCTGTACATCACGCGCTGCACGCCGACATCGACGCCGAAGACCGGCGACAGCGAATAGCTGATTCCGAAGCTCGCGTTCGCCGGGATATCGAAATCGCCGGGGTCGGAAAAGACGCCGCGGTAGTTCGTAAACGGATCCATGCCTACGCGCGACTGGTAGGCGACGCCCCAGCGCAGCTTGTCGCTGAGCGGGCCGCCAAGGTCGAATCGCGCGCCGGCGCCATAGGACGTGTTGCCCGCCTCGGCGAACGTCGGCGGCAACACATAGCTGCCGAACGGGGTCATGCCGAATCCGATGCTCGCGTAACGCTGATAGGCGAGCACGGCCGAGAGCTTGGCTGCGCTGCCGTCATCCCACTGCTGCACCAGCGAAGGCGTCACGACCGTGCGCTCGACGCCGCTCTGCGGCACGCCGAGCGTGCTCGCGGCCTGCGTCGGCAAACGACCCGGGGTATCCGAAACCATGCCGGAAGCGATCGAAAGCGAAACGTGCGTCCGGTTCGCCGCGCCGACCGTAAACAGCGGCGGCATGTCGATGCGCTCGCCGTAGCGATCGAGCACGCGCGGTGCGCTCGCGGCCGGCAATACGGCCCACGAAAACTGCGGCGTGATGCTCATCAGCGCGTAGTCGTGCCAGCGCGCAAGAACGGATTCGCTGGCGGCGGCGAATGCATCGGATACGCCGGAAGTAGGCTCCTGCGCGGACGAGGCGGAACCGCAATAGAAAAGGAGGAGCGCGGGCAATGAGGCCAGCGCTCCCACCCATCTCCCTGTCTTCGCTGTTGCCCGCTGCATTGCCCTGTGCTGCGGTCCCGGTTGTTGTGGTGTTATTCGGCCGGATTTTGGCGAAAATGCAACATCGGGTCAAGCGATATGCATCACAGGATTTGATCCTAAGGCCTTTATCCCGCTCGTAAATGACAGCGAGGTTTCGTTTGGTTTCGGAGTGCACGCCACCGATTCTTCGTTCCTGTTGCGACCCTGCAACATGACGGCACGGAGCCGCCCACCCGCCGTGCTGATCATCGCCGGCTCCGATTCCGGGGGCGGCGCCGGCCTTGAGGCGGACCTTCGCACGGTCGCGGCGCACGGACTGCATGGCCTCGTCGTCGTCACCGCGGTCACGGCACAGAACACGCGCGTCGTCAGCGCGATCCAGCCGATTTCCCCACGCATCGTCGGCGCGCAGCTCGATGCCGTTTTCGCCGACTTCCGGATCGCCTCGGTGAAAGTCGGAATGCTCGCGACAGCGCCCATCGTGCGCACGGTCGCACGCACGCTCGGCAAGCACCCGGAGATTCCGCTCGTGCTCGATCCGGTGCTCGTCGCAACGACGGGCGCAAGGCTGGCGTCGAAGGACCTGGCGCGCGTCCTCCGCCGCCACCTGCTCGCCCGGGCCGACCTGCTTACGCCGAACCTGCCCGAAGCCGAAAGCCTGCTCGGTCGCCGGCTCCACGGCGAGCGCGACTTTCCCGCCGCCGCCGCCGATCTGATCGCGATGGGCGCGCGCGCCGTGCTGCTCAAGGGCGGGCACCTCGGCGGCCGTCGAGTATCGGATCTGCTGGCGACGGCGGACGGCCGGCTGCGCTGGTTCCGCCACCGCCGGATTCGCGCCGAGGGCCACGGCACCGGATGCACGCTGTCTTCGGCGATCGCGGCGCGCCTCGCCGACGGCGATGCGATGGACGTCGCGGTCGAGGCCGCCATCGACTACGTGCACCGTGCCTTCGTACGCGGGTATCGACCGGGACTGGGCCGCTTGCGCGTGCTCGACCACCTCGGAACGACGCCGCGCGCGCGCCGACGCTGACGCGCGCTCAGGTGCGGACGCGTTCGACCAGCGCGTCGGCGAACGTGGTCGTCGTTCCTGTGCCGCCGAGATCCGGCGTCGTCCGATCGCGCTTTTCGAGCGCGTCGCGCACCGCGGCGCGGACGCGGCTCGCTTCGTCGCCGCTGCCGATGTGGTCGAGCATCTGCGCCGCCCCGAGCACGAGCGCACACGGATTGGCGATGCCTTTGCCGGCGATGTCGGGCGCCGAGCCGTGCACGGCCTCGAAGATCGCGGCTTCCGTGCCGATGTTGGCGCCCGGCGCAAGCCCGAGGCCGCCGACGAGGCCGGCGCAGAGATCGGAAATGATGTCGCCGAACAGATTGGTCGTCACGATCACGTCGAACTGCTCAGGCCGCATCACGAGCTGCATGCAGCAGTTGTCGACGATCATCTCGTTGCACGCGATGTCGGGATATTTCGCGGCGACCTCGCGCGCGACCTTGAGAAAAAGCCCCGACGTCGACTTCAGGATGTTCGCCTTGTGCACGACCGTGACCTTCTTGCGGCCGACGTTGCGCGCGAGATCGAACGCATAGCGCACGATGCGCTCCGACCCGCGGCGCGTGACTTTCTGCGTCAGCGTCGCCGTCTCGCCGTCCTCCGACAGAAGCTGGCCCTCGCCGACGTACGCGCCTTCGGTGTTCTCGCGCACGGTGATCACGTCGACGCCGTCCGGAAAACGCGATTTTGTGTTGGGATACGAGTGCGCGGGCCGCACGTTCGCGTACAGATCGAAGCGCTTGCGCAATTCGACGTTGAGGGAGCTGAAGCCGCCGGCAATCGGCGTCGTCAGCGGGCCCTTCAGCGCGACGCGATGGAGCGCGATCGCGTCGAGCGTCGCCTGCGGCAGAAGCTCGCCGAACTTCTCCTGCGCGGCGATGCCGGCTTCGACAAAGTCGTAGCGCAACCCGAGGTCGAGAGCATCCAGCACGCGCAAGGTCGCGTCGGTGATCTCCGGGCCGATGCCGTCACCACGGATGACCGCGATGGTTCTGCTCATGATGGGGACTGCTCCAAGGGGAAATATCCCGCGCCGGGACGGGCACCGAAGCCTCGATCAGCACCCCGGAAACCGCCGCTCGCGCCGTGGCGAGAGCCTTGAACGCCGCGGCGATTTGGCGCGTTCGCGAGGATGCGAGA
>DAISJF010000347.1:0-3241 GCA_036821625.1 Rhodanobacteraceae bacterium | reverse complement strand
ATGATGCGCGAGAGCTCGCTTTTGTCGGCACGGCTCTGTACCAGTGCGAACAGCGGCACGATGTAGAAACCGGCAAACGCGCCCACCAGCACGAAATCGAGCACGATGCGCCAGCTGCCCGGCGCGGTGAGGAACGCGAGCGCGGAAAGGTCGTGCAGCGTCGCGGCGGCCGGCCGCGCGAAATAAAGATCGAGCCCGAACAACGTGAGCCCGATCGATCCGAACGGCACGAGCCCGATCTCGACCTTGCGCCCGGACATGCGCTCGCACAGCAGCGAGCCCGCGCCGACGCCGATCGAGAACAGCGCGAGCACGAGAATCGAGACCGATTCGGTGCCGCCGAGAAACACCCTCGAAAATGCCGCCGAAGAACCAGAACCACGAGATGCCGAGCACCGAGTTGAACACCGTGCGGTTCTTGCCGACGAAGCCGAGCACCTGCACGGTCTCGGTGAACGGGTTCCAGTTGAATTTGAGGTGCGGAGCGGTCGCAGGCGCAGCCGGAATCGCGCGGCTCGCGAGGTAACCGAGCGCCGCGATCGAAAGCACCAGCGCCGAAGCCGCAGGCGGACCCGCGCCCGCCATCGCCGAGCCGCCCGCGATGAGCCCGATCAGGATCGCGAGCGAGGTGCCGGTCTCCACCAGCGCGTTGCCGCCGACCAGCTCGTCCGGGTGCAGCGCCTGCGGCAGGATCGCGTACTTGATCGGTCCGAACAGCGTCGAATGCAGGCCCATCAGGAACAGCACGGTCAGCATCAACCAGAGGCTGTGCGCGTAGAAGCCCACGGCCGCGAGCGCCATCGCGGCAATCTCGAACAGCTTGACGAAGCGGATGATGCGCGTCTTCTCGAACTTTTCCGCGAGCTGGCCGGCGGTCGCCGAGAACAGGAAAAACGGCAGGATGAACAGCGCCGGCGCAATGTTCGAATAGAAGCCGACCGCGCTTTCGTCGAGGCCCATGTGGAAGCCGACCAGCACGATCATCGCGTTGCGGAATGCGTTGTCGTTGAACGCGCCGAGCGCCTGCGTGGCGAAGAACGGCGCGAACCGGCGCAGCCTCAAGAGCTCGAACTGGTTGTGACCCGACATGGCCTTCCCCGCGGCGGACCGGCGGCAATCTACCAGAGCACCGGTCGCGCCGGCGTTGCGGCAGCGGCATGAACTCGGCCGCCGGATCGCGGTCCACCAGAGCGGCGCGGAGCGGGTACACTGCGCGTCCTTTCGCAACTGCCACGATTCGCGATGTCCGAATTCAGATTCCGCAAGACGGCGCCGGCGCTCATCGCCGCGCTCGCGTTTCTCGTCGCGCCGGTCGCGTTCGCGTCGGACGCGCTGGTCAAGCCGGTGCCGGTGCCGGATCTCTCGAAGCTGCCGCAGCCCAAGGCCGAGGAGCTCAGGCAGGCGCGTATCGAGTTCGAAAAGGTCAAGCCGACGCTGGTCGGCGATCCGTTGGCGCAGGCGTACGCGATGCTCGGCGCGTTCTATGCGCGTTCGGGACTTTACGATACGGCCGCGGTCGCGCTCGAGGATGCTGCCGCGCTCGCGCCGAACGATGCGCGCTGGATCTATGCACAAGGCATCGTCGCGCGCATGCAGCAGCAGAACGCGGCCGCGAAGGATTACTTCGAGCGCGCGCTTGCGCTCAATCAGGAATATCTACCGATCCGGGTCGCGGTGGTCAACGCGCGCATCGAGCAGGGCGATCTCGAAGGTGCGCGCAAGCTGCTCGCCGACTTCACCGCGGCGAACCCGAAAGAGCCCGTCGCGTACGCGATGCTCGGCGACGTCGCCTTGCGGCAGAAGCGCTATGCCGATGCGATCGATGCGACCAACCGCGCCCTCGCGCTCGATCCGAACGCGACCAAGCTGTACACGCAGCTCGCCGATGCCTATGTCGGCGCCGGCAACGCGAAGGCGGCCGCCGATGCGCGTGCGAAGGCCGGCGACGGAATGCCCGCGCTCGGCGATCCGATCGGGCTCGGGCTGGTTCAGGCCACGGTGACGCCGGCGAACCCGCAGGCACAGGCGTCGCAGACGCCGCCGCAACAGCAGACCGGTCCGTCGCCGGCCGCGTTGCGCTCGCTGACGCCGGCGCGCGAGGCGGAATTCCTGCTCGAGACGCATCAGTACGATGCGGCGCGCCAGAAGCTCGAAGGCGCGCTGCGCAACCGGCCCAATGATTCCGATCTGCTCTCGATCTATGCGCGGGTCGAAGCCGCCGACGGCGATCTCACGCAGGCCCGGCAGCGTGCGGATGCCGCGGTCGAAGCGAATCCGAACGACGCCGCGGCCGTGTTCGTGCTCGGCCTCGTGCTCGAGATGAGCAACGACGACCGCGGCGCCGAGCGCGCGTACGCAAAAGCGATCCAGATCGATCCGCGGTCCGAGGACGCGCAGATCCATCTCGGCAATCTGCTCATGCGCAACGGACGCTACGACGACGCGGCGACGCGGTTTCGCGCGCTCACGCAGCTCGCGCCCGGCAACGGCGAAGCATGGACGCACCTGATGGCTGCCGAAGTTGCGGCGGGCAAATGTGTGGCCGCGATCCACGAGATCAACGCCGCGCTGGCCAAGGATTCGCACAACGGAATCCTGATGCAGCTGTTCGTGCGCATGACCAGCACGTGTCCGTCGAGCAGCGCCGAGGAGAAGCGGATGGCGCTCGACTACGGCGGGAAGATCTACGCCCAGAGCGATGCCGCGCCGATCGGGGAAGCGTACGCGCTGGCGCTCGCGGCTAACGGCAAGTGGGACGATGCGGTGAAGACGCAGCAGGCGGCGATGTTCGTGCTCGTCCGCAACGGACGCAAGCATGATCTGCCCGCCTACCGCGATTTCCTGCAGCAGTTCCAGGCACACAAGCTGCCCGATCGCGCATGGCCGTCGATGAGCGAGTTGCTGCGGCCGCAGCGCCCGGCGCCGGATCCGAAGCCGGTCGCTGCGCAGCCGGCGCGCTAGGCGCCGGCGCTTCTAGGCGTTTCCGCGCAGCGCGCGGTGCCCGATGTCGCGCCTATAGAATGCGCCCTCGATACGGATCCGCCGCGCCGCGGCATAGGCGCGGTCGCGTGCTTCCTCGAGATCGTCGCCGAGCGCGCAGACGGTCAGGATGCGTCCGCCGGCGCTGACGACCTTGCCGTTCTCGTCACGCGTCGCCGCGTGGAATACTTTCACGTTCGCGTCGAATCCGGCGTCGAGACCCT
The DNA here is from genome assembly GCA_036821625.1 of Rhodanobacteraceae bacterium. GTDB lineage: Bacteria > Pseudomonadota > Gammaproteobacteria > Xanthomonadales > Rhodanobacteraceae > Dokdonella_A. The sequence continues at coordinate 38 of DAISJF010000347.1, read as the reverse complement.
CGATCGTATCGCCGGTGCGGACCTTCGCCGGATAACCC
>DAISJF010000346.1:0-3242 GCA_036821625.1 Rhodanobacteraceae bacterium | reverse complement strand
GGCCGTCCAATGCCCGAACGTCGGTGAGCCGACGCGGATGTCGACCGCGACGTCGTAGACCTCGCCTTCGACGACGCTGACGAGCTTGCCCTGCGGATTCGGCCACTGGTAGTGCAGACCGCGCAGCACGTTGCGCGCGGAACGAGAGACGTTGGTCTGCACGAAGCGCAGGTCGAAGCCGGCCTCGGCGAACGCGCGCGCGTTGTAGCTCTCGTAGAAGAAGCCGCGCGCATCGCCGTGCACCGAGGGCTCGACGACGACGCAGCCGGGCAGCGCGGTCTCGATGATCCTCACGAGGTCTGGCCCTGCTCGATCAGCTGCAGCAGATACTGGCCGTAGCCGTTCTTCGCAAGCGGCTCGGCGAGGCGCTGCACCTGCGCCGCGTCGATCCAGCCCTGCTGGTACGCGATCTCTTCCGGACAGCAGACCTTGAGCCCCTGCCGGTTCTCGATCGTCTCGATGTAACTCGACGCCTCGACCAGCGATTCATGCGTGCCGGTATCGAGCCAGGCATAGCCGCGGCCCAGACGCTCGAGCATCAGCGAGCCGTCGTCGAGATAGCAGCGGTTGAGATCGGTGATCTCGAGCTCGCCGCGCGAGGACGGTTTCAGCGACGCCGCGTAGTCGCAGACGCGCGCGTCGTAGAAATAGAGCCCTGTCACGGCCCAGTGCGATTTCGGCCGCGCCGGTTTCTCTTCGAGGCCGACGACGCGACCGCCCGCGTCGAACTCGGCGACGCCGTAGCGCTGCGGATCGCGCACCCAGTACCCGAACACGGTCGCGCCGCGCTTGCGCCCGATCGCGCTCTGCATCGCTTCGGTCAGGCCGTGCCCGTAGAAGATGTTGTCGCCCAGGATCAGGCAGCTCGGCTCGCCGCGCACGAAGTCGCGCCCGATGACGAAAGCCTGCGCGAGCCCGTCGGGCGAAGGCTGCACTGCGTAGCGGATCGTGATGCCCCATTGCGAGCCGTCACCGAGCAGCCGCACGAACATCGGCTGCTCATGCGGCGTGTTGATGACGAGGATCTCGCGGATGCCGGCAAGCATCAGCGTCGACAGCGGATAGTAGATCATCGGCTTGTCGTAAACGGGCAGCAGCTGCTTGCTCACCGCCTGCGTCAGCGGATAGAGCCGTGTACCGGAGCCGCCTGCGAGGATGATGCCGCGTGGTGTGGACACGTTGGTGATCCTGATTGCGTGTCGGTTAGATCGACCCGAAAGAAAGATTGAACCACGAAGTACGGGAAGAACACGAAGGAATCGCTAAAATTCTTCGCTCTCGCCTGGCTTTCGCGTCCCGATCTAGCCGGCCACGGTCTGGCCGAGCCGTTCCATCCGGTACGAGCCGTCGAGCACGCGCCGCACCCAGTCCTGGTTGTCCAGATACCAGTCGACCGTGCGCGCGAGTCCGGATTCGAACGATTCGCTCTGTCGCCAGCCGAGATCGCGCTTGATCTTCGACGCGTCGATCGCATAGCGGCGATCGTGACCGGGCCGATCCGTGACGTGCTTGATCAGCGTTTCGCGCTTGCGCCCGTCCGCCAGCGGCTGACGCTGATCGAGCAGCGCGCAGATCGTCTTCACGACATGGATGTTCTCGCGCTCGGCATCGCCGCCGACGTTGTAGACCTCGCCGACGCGGCCGATTTCGAGCACACGTCGAATCGCCGCGCAATGATCGCGCACGAAGAGCCAGTCGCGCACGTTGCGGCCGTCGCCGTAGACCGGCAGCGCTTCGCCGGCCAGCGCCTTCTGGATCATCAGCGGAATGAGCTTTTCCGGAAACTGGTACGGGCCGTAGTTGTTCGAGCAGTTCGTCGTCAGCGTCGGCAGGCCGTACGTGTGGTGAAACGCGCGCACCAGATGATCCGACGCGGCCTTCGACGCCGAGTACGGCGAATTCGGCTGATACGGCGATTCCTCGCTGAAGCGCCCGATCGGCCCCAGCGACCCATAGACCTCGTCCGTCGACACGTGCAGGAAACGGAATGCGTCCTGCCGCTCGAGCGGCAGCGAACGCCAATAGGCAAGCGCGGTTTCGAGGAGTGTCAGCGTGCCGACGACGTTGGTCTGCACGAATTCGGCCGGGCCATCGATCGAGCGATCGACGTGCGACTCCGCAGCGAAATTCAGGATCGCAGTCGGCTGATGTTCTCCCAGCAGACGTTCGACGAGCGCGCGATCGCCGATGTCTCCCTCGACGAATACGTGTGCCGGCTCGTCGCGCACCGATGCGAGCGTATCGAGATTCCCCGCATACGTGAGCTTGTCGAGATTGACGATGCGCTCGCCCCCGAGCGCGAGCGCCTCGAGCACGAAATTTCCGCCGATGAACCCGGCGCCGCCGGTGACGAGGAGCGTTTTCATTCGATCCGTGAGCCCGATGCAAAGGGTCGGTAGCCGCCCCCTCGCGTATCGTAGCGGCATGTCCCGGCCAACGCGAATTTACGCGCGCGCGGCGCCGCGCCCGTCGCGTTCCGACGCCCCGCCAGAGTCCGAATTCGGCATGCGCCGGCGCTGGCAATGATGGCCGAAAATGGCGAGTTTCGTGCGCGCTGCGTCACTACGATGGCTTCGCGGTCGGACATCGGAGCCACCGCCTGTTTACACGAGGACGCATGATCATGTCGGCAATACGTCTCGCCGTTGTCGTCGCGCTGCTGTGCTTCGCGGACGCTGCCGCCGCGGCCGGCGCAGCCGCCGACGATGTCCAACAACTGATCGCGACCGACAAGCGCATGCAGCGCGCGTTTGTCGATCGCGATGTCGCCGCGCTCAAGGAAATCTTCACGGACGACTACACAATCGTGCTGTCGAGCGGCGCCGAGCGTACGAAAGCGATGATCCTCGCCGACGTCGCCTCGCCCGACAACCACTGGGAGATCAACGAAACCAGCGGCTGGCAGGTCAAGGTGCACGGCGACACTGCGGTCGTCGTCGCGACGCTGCATCAGAAAGGCGTCGACCACGGCGCGCCGTTCGACAGCAACGTGAAGTTCTCCGACACCTACATCCGCGACGGCGGCAAGTGGCGCAATATCCATGCGCATGCGTCGAAGGCTGTCGACGTCGCGAAGTGAGGTTCGTCAGCCCCCTCTCGCTTACTTCCGCCCCCTCTCCCGCTTGCGGGAGAGGGTTGGGGTGAGGGCGAATCGGAGTGATGCGCCACACCGCTGCTGAATTCGTGGGCGCAGTCGCAAGAATTCCCTCACCCTGCCCTCTCCCGCAAGCGGGAGAGGGGAA
>DAISJF010000345.1:0-3245 GCA_036821625.1 Rhodanobacteraceae bacterium | reverse complement strand
TCGTGCCGGGCCCGTTCCACAGAATCCCGAGCTCGCCGCCGGGCAGCGCCGCTGTCACGTTCTCGTCGACGAGGCCGCGCCGGCGCAGCACGGCGACGGCGGCGCACGCGCCACTGCCGCAGGCCAGCGTCTCGCCGACGCCGCGCTCCCAGACGCGCAGCCCGATCGCGCCGCGCGAACGCACTTCGGCGAAGCCGACGTTGCATCCGTCGGGAAATGCGTCGGCGTGTTCGATCTGCGGGCCGAGCGATTCGACCGGCGCCGTCGCGACGTCGTCGACCTCGACCAACGCATGCGGATTGCCCATAGACACTGCGCCCACCTCGACCTCGCGCCCGGCCACATCGATCCGATAGCGATCATGCTCCTCCTTGGCGAGGAGCGGAATCGCGGCCGGCGCGAAGCGCGGCTCGCCCATGTCCGCGCGCACGCGGCCGGCGTCGAGGAGCTCGATCGCGACCGGCCCGGATGGACTCTCGAGGCGCAGCGATCCGGTCGCGCCCAGCGCGCCGTCGCGCACGAGCCAGCGTGCGACGCAACGCACGCCGTTGCCGCACTGGCCGGCGCGCGAGCCGTCGGTGTTCCAGATGCCGTAAGCAAATGCGCAGGACGGATCGCGCGCGGCCTCGATCGTGAGCAGCTGATCGAAACCGACGCCGAAATGGCGGTCGCCGAGCCGGCGGATCGCCGCGGTATCCAGAGCGAGCGCGCTCCTGCGGCAGTCGACGATCACGAAATCGTTGCCGAGCCCGTGCATCTTGCTGAAACGAAGACTCACGCGTCGTCCGGCCTCAGTGTCCGCCGGAATCCTGCGCCGGCTTGTCCGCGTCGGTAGCGGTCGGCGTTTGCGAAGAGTCGGTCTTCTCGGGGGGCGGTATCGTCGCCGGCGTCGGCTTGACCAGGTTGCCCTTGTTGCCGCACGCGGAGAGCGCACTCGCAAGCGCGAGTGAAACGAGGAGGGCGGACAGGCGGAGCATGCGCATGACGACACCTTGCGTTGCGACGCGTCCGCGCGCCGGCATCGTGTCGCGGACGGCTTTTCGATCGGCCCAGACAGTATAGCCGCGCGGCGGCGCGCCTGACCGGCTATGCTTTTCCCATGCCGCTGACCGCGTTCCTGTTCGGTCTCTATGCGTTCGCGACGCTGTGCGCGCTGATCGCGTTCGGTCACGGCGCCGGCGCGCGGCGTCACTGGCGATCGCGCCGCCGCTTCGCGGCCTGCCATCGCGCGGTGTGGTCGCTCGTGTTCGTGCTGCTGGCCCTGCTCGGCGCGTTCGGCGCCACGGCGCTGCTCGGCTACCGGCGCCTCGCGTCGGAGGCGCTGGTCGCGACGCTCGACACGCGACAGCTCGCGCCGCAACGCTACGCCATCGACATCGAGCTGCCCGACGGCAGCCGCAAGGCGGCCGAGATCGGCGGCGACGAATGGCAGCTCGATGCGCACGTGATCAAATGGGACATTCGCGCGGTCGTGCTGGGCGCGCCGCCGCTGTACCAGCTCGACCGCCTGAGCGGTCGCTATCGCGACGCGGCGCAGGAAGCGTCCGCGCCGAAGAGCGTGGTCGCACTGTCGCATCCGACCGAGCTCGATCTCTGGCAGATCAAGCAACGCTTTCCGCGCTGGCTGCCCTGGGTCGACGCGGACTACGGAAGCGGCGCGTATCTCCCGCTCGTCGACGGCGGCCGGTTCCAGGTCACGCTCGCCGCGGCGGGCGGCCTCGTCGCACGCCCCGCCGATGCGCCGACCGCCGAGAAGCTGCGCGCGACCGGCTTGTAACAACCGTCACGGCAGAACGCGGTCTGCGGCGAGCTGCCGGGCGACGAGTACGGCGGCGTCCGTCGTCAGGTGTCCCGAATCCCAGGTGGTGAGGCGCGTCTCGCCCTCGGGCACGTGCGTCAGGCAGCCTGCGCCGGTGCAGAGGAAATCCGTAAGCGAGAAGTACTTCACTCGCCGCGGGACGAGCTCACGCTGCAGTTGTCGATCGACGGTCGCCACGGTGGGATCGAGGCCGGTATCGAGCCGCTCCGGAACGACGTGGAATGGGCTTTGCGTCCACGCCCGATATGCGAGCCTGGGAAGTCCGCCCTTCCAGACCGGCGCCGGTCCGACGACAACGATGTTGGCGACGCCGATGTTCTGCAGCGCGTCGATCGTCGCGAACAGGGCCGTTTTTCCTGCCGATGGTGCGCTCCAGTCGCCGCGGTAGTGGGTCCACGCCGCGAACAGGATCACGGTGTGCGGCTTGATGCGCGCGATCTCGGCGATGACCCATGCGTTGCTCTGGCGGCAGAGCGGCGTCGCCACGTCGAGGATCGGCGGACACGCATCGCGCGTGAATTGCGACAGCGCCAGCGTGTCGTGGAACACCTCCTTCAAACCCGGATAAAGACGTGCCGCGTGCGAGTCTCCCCAGAGAACGGCGAGGTCATGCCCGGGCGAAATGTCGGTGCAGGCGGGCGCGAACGCATCGAACGGCTGCTCGCCCGACAGCCAGCAATCGGGATAGCGCGCGTCGGTCTTGAACTCGTACTGGAAATTGGCGAGCGCTCGCACTTCCGGCGGAAATCGCGCCGGGATGCCCCCCTGCTCGAACGTTCCGTATCCGACGATGCCGATCGCGAAGGAAAGTGCGACGAGCGCTGGAATCTTGAACCGCAGTGTCTTGCCGAAGCGGATGGGCTTTTCGACGAAAACGTAGGTCGCGACTGCGAGCACGAAACTCGCGATCACGGCGGCGACGCGAATCGCCGCGGACGGCGTTCCGATCGCGATGATCGACGCAAACGAAAGGATTGGCCAATGCCACAGGTACAGCGGGTAGCTGACGAGACCGATGCCGACGACAACGGATCGCGACAGGACATTGCGGTTGATCCAGCCCTCGGGACCGGATGCGATGAGCAGGAACGTGCCGCCCGTCGGAAGCAGCGCCCACCAGCCGGGGTAGTCGAGCCGGGTGTTCAACAGTGCGACCGAGAGTGTGATCGCGATGGCGCCGGCGATCGAAAGAGCGTCGGCCGTCTTGCGCGACATCGGACTCCGGTTCGGCTCCCAGCCCCGGGTCGACACGGCCAGAAAGCAACCGAGTTGCAGCTCCCAGAAACGGCTCAGCGGCGAATAGAACGCCGCGACGGGCCACACGTGCGCCGTCGCGAGATTGATTGCGAACGAGATCGCGCCGACCGCGACGACGAGCCGTAACGCACCGTGCCGCCACCGCGAAAACCACCACAGGGCGAGCGGC
>DAISJF010000344.1:1529-3262 GCA_036821625.1 Rhodanobacteraceae bacterium | reverse complement strand
TCCGCCGGATGCGCGAATTCGAGCCGCTCGGCATGCAAGGCCTGGCGCTGGAATCCGCGCAAGGCCGCGACGAGCCGCGGCGTGGCGCCCTTCGGCAGCTTCAGCGCGCCGCCGTACTGTGCGTCGCCGACCAGCGGATGCCGCACGTGGGCCATGTGCACGCGGATCTGATGCGTGCGCCCGGTCTCGAGCCGGCATTCGACCAGTGACAGCGCGCGAAAACGCTCGCGCACGCGGTAGTGCGTGATCGCCTCGCGACCGTCTTCGCGCACGGCCTGCTTCAAGCGATCACGCGGATGCCGGCCGATCGGCGCGTCGATGGTCGCGCCCGCGATGATGCGCCCGTACACCACGGCCAGATACTGGCGATGCACGTCGCGCTCGCTGAGCTGCTCGACCAGCGCCGTGTGTGCGCGCAGCGTGCGCGCGACGACCATGAGCCCGGACGTGTCCTTGTCCAGCCGATGCACGATGCCTCCGCGCGGAATCCCGGCGAGCTTCGGATCGTGATGCAGCAGCGCGTTCTGCAGTGTCCCGGCAGGATTGCCGGCGCCGGGATGCGCGACGAGGCCGGGCGGCTTGTTGACGACGATGACGTCCGCGTCCTCGTAGCGGATGTCCAGCGGAATGTTCTCGCCGGCCGCGCCGATCTCGCGCTCCAGGCGCACTTCGACGAGCACGCTCTCGCCGCCGCGCACGATGTGCCGCGGCGCCACCTCGGCGCCGTCGAGCCGCGCCGCGCCGGCCTTGATCCACGCGGCCAGGCGCGAGCGCGAATAGTCCGGGAAGAGCTCTGCGAGCACCTGATCGAAGCGACGCCCGGCCGCCGCATCGGGCACGCGCGCATTCAGCGTCGGTTGTGCTGCGGTCATTCGGATGGAAGCGCGGCAACCGGTGTTTCCGGCGCGCTCGGCGTTCGGGTTATCATCGACCGTCAATCATCGCAGAGCCCCTATCCGCATGCGAGTTTCCCGCACTGTTCGCGTTCTCGTCCGGCTCGCGCTGCTGGCGCTGCTCGTTGCGGTCGCCGGCTGCTCGCTGTTCCACCGCGGCAAGCGCGGCGACCCGATGGATACGCTGCCGGTCGAGCAGCTCTACCAGAACGGCGTCGATGCGATCGACGCCGGCAACTACGATCTCGCCTCGCGCTCGTTCGAGCGGCTGGTCGCGCGCTTTCCGTTTGGGCCGTATACCGAGCAGGCGCAGATCAATCTCGCCTATGCGCAGTACAAGAACGACAAGCCCGACGATGCGTACTCGACGGTCAACCGCTTCATCAAGACCTACCCGACCCACAAGCACGTCGACTACGCGTACTACCTGCGCGGTCTGATCAACTTCAACCGCAGCGCCGGCTTCATCGAGCGCTATGTCGGCCAGGACATGACCAAGCGCGACCAGGCCAACCTGCGCCAGTCGTTCGACGATTTCGGCGCGCTGGTCACGCGCTATCCGCAGAGCGCCTACACCGAGGATTCGCGCCAGCGCATGGTGTACCTGCGCAACCTGATGGCGCAGGCCGACCTGCACGTCGCGATGTTCTATCTGCGGCGCAACGCGTACGTCGCTGCGGCGAACCGCGCCAAGTCGATCGTGGAAACCTATCCGCAGTCGCCCCAGGCCGGCGACGCGCTCGCGATCATGATCGACAGCTACAAGAACCTCGGCCAGGAAAAGCTCGCCGACGACGCCGAACGCGTGCTCAAGCTCAACTATCCCGACCACCCGTTCCT
>DAISJF010000344.1:0-1519 GCA_036821625.1 Rhodanobacteraceae bacterium | reverse complement strand
CGATTGGCCGCAATACCGGTCGTGGTACTGGAAGCTGATTCCGCTCAGCAATCGCGGCTAGGCGTTCGGACCGGCCCGGCCGGTCCCGTCGAGCACGAGGTCAGTCCCGCAAGTCCAGCACTTTTCCGCGCATCGCCGCGGCGCCGGGACCGAGCAGCCACACGGCATGCCGCGCCGCATGGCTCGGCTCGGGATGCTGCATCGTGTCCTCGCCGTAATACGCGGCACGGCGCAGCACGGTCCGCATCGGACCCGGCAACAGCGCATGCGTGCGCACGCGACTGCTCTCGGTTTCCTCGTGCACGATCGAGGCGAGGCCGGCGAGCGCGTGCTTGGAGACGCCGTAACCGCCCCAGAACGCGTTGCCCATGCGCGCGGGATCGTCGAGCACGAACACGATCGCGGCGTCCTCGGCCTGCCGCAGCAGCGGCATGCACGCCTGCGTCAGCTGGAACGGCGCGGTCACGTTGACCTGCTGCGTGCGCGTCCATTCCTCGGGCTTCTGCTGGTCGAACGGCTCCAGCCCGTCGAAGTGCGCGGCCGCGTGAACGATGCCGTCGAGGCGGCCGCATTCGCGCTCGATCGAAGCGGCGAGATCGGCGAAGTCGCGCGGCGTCGCGCCCGCGAGATCCATCGGATAGACGGCAGGCTGCGGCCCGCCGCTGCGCTCGATTTCGTCGTAAAGCGCTTCGAGCGGGCGGACCCTGCGCCCGAGCAGGACGACGGTGGCGCCGCCGGCGGCGGCCGCGAGCGACGTCGCGCGGCCGAGGCCACCGGTCGCACCGGTGACCAGCACGACGCGACCGCGCAGCGCGTCCGCGGCGGCCGGAGGCGCGCCTTCCTTCGTCGCCAGCGGCAGCATGCTCAGGTCTTCTGCGTGTCCTTGACCAGCCGCTCGAGCTCGCCGGACTCGTAGAGCTCCATCGTGATGTCGCAGCCGCCGATCAGCTCGCCGTGGATGAAGAGCTGCGGGAACGTCGGCCAGTTCGAGTAGCGCGGCAGGTTCGCGCGGACGTCGGGATCCTCGAGCACGTTGACCGAATGGAACTCCGCGCCGACCGCTTTCAGCGCCTGCGCCGAGCGGCTCGAAAAACCGCACATCGGAAACTGCGGCGTGCCTTTCATGAAAAGCACGATCGGATGCGACGCGAGGGTGGATTTGATGCGTTCTACGACTTCCATTGCATGCCCGAAGAGTTCGGCGCGCACGGCGCCACTGAACGCAATTCTACCAGTGCGCGGTGTCGGCGGCTTCGCCGCTGCGGGCTGCTGCTAGACTGAACGGCCCTTCCATAAGGAGACGGAACGATGGCCATCGAGCTTCCCCCGCTGCCCTGGGCGCGCGACGCGCTGGCTCCGCATATTTCCGCGGAAACGATCGACTATCACTACGGCAAGCATCACCAGGCCTACGTCACGAATCTCAACAACCAGATCAAGGGCACGGAGTTCGAGAACGCCAAGCTGGAGGACATCGTGCGCAAGGCGTCGGGCGGCATGTTCAACAATGCGGCGCAGA
>DAISJF010000343.1:0-3264 GCA_036821625.1 Rhodanobacteraceae bacterium | reverse complement strand
CGATCCGCACAAGCTCCACTGGGCTCCGGCGGATCCGGGGTGAAGCGATGGCGCGATTGCGCCGCGGCAAGACGACGAACCACTCCAAAACGCCGACACGATCCCGAACCTCCGATCCCAACGCACTAAGATAGAACCATGTACACGCAGTGCCCCGAGTGCCTGACGATCTTCAAGCTCTCCGGCGCCGAGCTCGCCGCGACGCTCGGCAGCGTGCGCTGCGGGCACTGCAGCGCGATCTTCGACGCGCTGCGCACGCTGACCGATCAGCTGCCGCCTGAACCGATCGGTACGCTCGAACCGCACCCGACCGCGGTCGCTCCACCGCAGCTCGGACTGCCGGTATTCCGGCCGAATCCGGGTCAGGGCGCGCAGCTGTTCGATCCCGACGACCGTCCGCGCACCGAGCGGCCTGTCACGCCGGCCTTCACGCGGCGGCGACGCGCGGGCAAGCCCCGCAACGGCATGTGGATCGCCGCCAGCGCCGTGCTGCTGCTGACGCTCGGCGCGCAGATCGCATGGGCCGAGCGCGCGATGTGGCTCGACGATGCGACCGTCCGCTCGTGGCTGGATCCCGCGTGCGAAAAGCTGGGCTGCCGCCTGCCGCTGCGCAGCGACGTCAGCTCGCTCGAGCTGCTTTCGCGCGACATCCGCCCGCATCCTTCGGTGGCCGGCGCGCTGATCATCTCGGCGACGGTGCGCAACGACGCGGATTTCGCACAGGCCTTTCCGATCGTCGAGATCACGCTGTCCGATCTCGATGAAACGCGAATCGCGATGCGCCGCTTCCGTCCGCGCGACTACGTGAACGATCCGCGCCTGATCGCGAACGGCCTCGCACCCGGCGCGACGACCGCGCTCGTGTTCGAAGTCGCCGATCCGGGCAAGAACGCGGTTGCGTTCGAATTCAAGTTCGGCGAGTGATCGCTGCAATCAATCGTTGCATCATGGACCAGCACGCTCGGCCAACACGCGCGTTGCTCGTTCGTCGCGTGAGGAAATGCACGCAAGTGCCGGCACGCGTTGGAATCCGCAATCACGATCGTAAAATTATTCGTCGCGGTACTTACCAAGTCGTTTGCGCAGCGCTAATATCCTCTCCCCGTGCGCGCTCGCCAACGTGCGCACTGGCCGCTCAGGGAAGTTCGAGAGATCCAACGGGGCCATCTTCTTGTGAATGCCGTCAGTCTGCTGCGTGCCGATACCGCGCACGAACCCGCATTGCAACCCGCTCTGCGCGAGTGCGTCGCACGCGCAGTGCGTCGCTACCTCGCTGATGTCGAATCGCAGCCGCGCGAAGGCCTGCACGCGCTCGTGCTGCACGAAGTCGAATCGCCGCTGCTCGGCGAAGTGATGGCCTGGTACGGCGGCAATCAGAGCAAGGCGGCGGCGGCGCTCGGCATCAACCGCGCGACGCTGCGCAAGAAGCTCCACCAGTACGGCCTGGCCGACTGATTCCGCGGCGTCCCCGTTGACCGTACGCAGGCGCGGCGGGCCGGTATAATCCGCTGTTTCCGCCCTCAGTGCGAACCATGTTCGATGCGACCCTGGTGCCTGTCCGACGGGCACTGCTCAGCGTTTCCGACAAGACCGGACTCGTCGATTTCGCACACGGGCTCGATGCACTCGGCGTGGCGCTCGTGTCGACGGGCGGTACCGCGGCCGCGCTGCGCCAGGCCGGTGTCCCGGTTACCGACGTCTCCACGCTGACCGGATTTCCGGAGATCATGGGCGGCCGCGTCAAGACGCTGCACCCGAAAGTCCACGGCGGCCTGCTCGGCCGGCGCGGGACCGACGATGCGGTGATGGCCGAGCACGAGATCGCGCCGATCGATCTTTTGATCGTGAACCTGTATCCGTTCGAGGCCGCGATCGCGCGGCCGGATTGCACGCTCGCCGACGCCATCGAGAACATCGACATCGGCGGACCCGCGATGTTGCGCGGCGCAGCGAAAAACCATGAGCACGTCGCGGTCGTGGTCGATCCGACCGACTATGCGGAGATCCTCGAAGCGCTGGCCCACGGCGGGACGCGACTGACCTTGCGTCGGCGCCTCGCGGCGAAGGCCTACGCGCACACGGCGCGCTACGACGGCGCGATCGCGAACTGGCTCGGCGCGCGTCCCGACGCCGAGCGCATCGATCCGTTCGCGCCGACGCTGCACCTCGCGTTCGAGCTCAAGCAGACATTGCGCTACGGCGAAAACCCGCACCAGGGCGGTGCGCTCTACGTCGAGCAGCAGGTTCCGTCCGGCACCGTCGCCGCGGCGCGCGTGCTCGCCGGCAAGGAGCTCTCGTTCAACAACATCGCCGACGCCGACGCCGCGCTCGAGTGCGTCAAGGCGTTCCGCAAGACCCCGGCCTGCGTCATCGTAAAGCACTCGAATCCGTGCGGGGTCGCGCTCGGCGCCGATCTCGGCGAGGCGTACGAGCGCGCGTATGCCTGCGATCCGTTGTCCGCGTTCGGCGGCATCATCGCGTTCAACCGCACGCTCGACGAGGCGACGGCCGCGAAGATCCTGAAGCGCCAGTTCGTCGAAGTCGTGATCGCGCCCGATATCGAGCCGGCCGCGCTCGCGGCGTTGTCGGTCAAGCCCAACGTGCGCGTCCTCGCCAGCGGCGCCTGGGAGGAGAACCCGTCGGACTCGCTGGACTACAAGCGCATCGCCGGCGGCCTGCTCGTGCAGGATACCGACCGCGACACGCTGCTGATGAGCGATCTCAAGGTCGTGTCCAAGCGCGTGCCCGACGCCACGGAGCTGCGCGATCTCCTGTTCGCCTGGCACGTTGCGATGTTCGTCAAGTCGAACGCGATCGTCTACGCGCGCGACAGCCGTACGATCGGCATCGGCGCGGGTCAGATGAGCCGCGTCGTCAGTGCGAAGATCGCCGCGTTCAAGGCCGCCGAGGCCGGTCTCGAAGTGCGCGGCTGCGGCATGGCCTCGGATGCGTTCTTCCCGTTCCGGGACGGCATCGACGCGGCGGCCGAGGTCGGGGTGCGCGCCGTGATCCAGCCCGGCGGATCGATGCGCGACGAAGAGATCGTCGCGGCCGCGGACGAGCACGGCATGGCGATGGTGTTCACGGGCGTGAGGCATTTCCGTCATTGACGCGGAGCGTCAATGACTGAAATGCAGCATTGCCCTCCCTGGCATCTGGGTCCCGGACAGTCCCTGTCCGGGATGACGGTCCGCCGCATCGTTTCGCCGTTCGATGAGGTTTGAATGAAAGTTCTGGTCATCGGCTCCGGCGGCCGCGAACACG
>DAISJF010000342.1:0-3278 GCA_036821625.1 Rhodanobacteraceae bacterium | reverse complement strand
CGACGCCGAAGTGCAGGCGAGGCTCGTCGCGCTGACCCAGGAGCTGATGGACGCACTGATCCCCGGCAAGGCCGAACCGTGGCAGCGCATCCTCGCCGACGATGCGATCGTCATCGACGAGTTCGGGCGCATCCAGGACAAGAGCGAAGCGGTCAAGAGCATCCATGCGTTCCCGCAAGGCATCACCGGCAGCATCGAGATCCGCGATCCGAAAGTGCTCGTCCACGGCAATGCCGCCGTGCTCAAGGGCGAGTTCTATGAGCGGGAGACCGTGTTCGGCCAGGAGTTCGTGGTCCGCTACATCTTCTGCAACACGTTCTCGCGCCGCGACGGAAACTGGAGGCTCATTGCGTCGATCGACGTGACCCTGCCGACCGAGCCGCCGGCGCTCGCGGTCGATGGGCTCGTGCTCGACGACTACGGCGGCACGTACAGCTACGGTCCGAATCGCGCCTTCCATGTGGCCGCCGAGGCAGGCAAGTTGTTCTATACGGTCAAAGGCAGCGACCGCACCGCGCTCGAGCCGATCGCGCGCGACGTGTTCATGGCCGGAGGCGACGAGCGCAACCTCGTGATCTTCCGCCGCGACAGCTCGGGCCGTGTCGTCGAGCTGATCGAGCGCCGCAAGTTCAACGATCTGCACATGAAGCGGGACGACTCGCCGAGGAAGACCTGAGGCCAGATCGCGTGCCCGCGGACCGCCCGCGGTTCGCCACGGCCAGGCCATTCGATTGCGTTTTGCTGCGTCGCACGAAAGAATCCCGCCTCGCCAGAACGCGACGAACGACAAAGTGACCGAGCCCACCGCGCCTGCGCTGGCGCCGACCGCACCCTGGGTCGTCGTCAAGTTCGGCGGCACCAGCGTTTCCACGCGACCGCGCTGGGAGAACATCCGGCGCATCGCCGCCGCGCACCATGCGCGCGGGCGGCGCGTCGTGATCGTCGTCTCCGCGCTGTCCGGCATCACCGATCAGCTCAAGTCTATTGCCGAAGCGCGCGGCGACGACGCGCGTTGCGCGGCCGTTCGCGCCGACATCGTTGCGCGGCACGAAGCGATGATCCGCGAGCTTGGATTGTCCTCGCGCGCCGCGCTCGATCGCTGGATCGGCGCGCTCGATCGCGCGATTGCGGATCCTCGCCGCGCCGGCGGCGACGTGGCGTGGCAGGCCGACGTGTTCGCGCTCGGCGAGCTGATGTCGTCGACGCTCGGTGCAGCTTTCCTGTCCGAAGTCGGCGACGATCGGCTGCCGACGGTCTGGCTCGATGCGCGCGAGCATCTGCGCGCCGAGGCGCTGCCCAACCAGAATGCGTGGGGCCGCCATCTTTCCGCATCGGTCGCGGCGCTGCCGGATCCCGCGCTCGGACGCGCGCTCGCTACACGCGGCGATACGTTCATCACGCAGGGTTTCATCGCGCGCAACGCCGCGGGCGAAACCGTGGTGCTGGGTCGGGGCGGCTCGGACACCTCGGCCGGCTGTTTCGGCGCACTGCTCAAAGCCGAGCTCGTCGAAATCTGGACCGACGTGCCCGGCATGTTCAGCGCGAACCCGCGCCAGGTGCCGGAAGCGCGGCTGCTGGCGCGGCTCGACTACGAGGAAGCGCAGGAAATCGCGACGACTGGCGCGAAGGTGCTGCATCCGCGCGCGTTGAGTCCGCTGCGCCGCGCGGGCGTGCCGCTCGCGATCAAGGACACGAACCGTCCGGACCTCGCCGGCACCGAGATTCGCGTGGCCGCCGCCGACGCTGCGCCATGCGTCAAGGCGATCAGCTCGCGCAAGGGCGTCACGCTGGTGTCGATGGAAACGGTCGGCATGTGGCAGCAGGTCGGCTTCCTCGCCGACGTGTTCGGCGAATTCAAGCGGCACGGGCTCTCGATCGATCTGGTCGGTTCGGCGGAAACGAACGTCACCGTGTCGCTCGATCCGACCGAGAACCTGGTCAATTCGGACGTGCTGTCCGCGCTCGCCGCCGATCTCGCCAAGGTGTGCCGCGTCAAGGTGATCGCGCCGTGCGCGGCGATCACGCTGGTCGGACGCGGCATGCGCTCGCTGCTGCACCGGCTCTCGGCCGTGCTCGCCGAGTTCGGCGCGCTCGACGTGCATCTGATCAGCCAGTCCTCGAACAACCTCAATCTCACTTTCGTGATCGACGAGGCGCTCGCTGACGAGCTGATTCCGCGCCTGCACGCGCTCCTGATCCGCGCCGATGCGCTGCGCGCCGAAGACGGCGCCGTGTTCGGACCGACCTGGCGCGCGCTCGCGGATCCGGCGAAGGAGCCGAAGCGCGACGACTGGTGGCGCAGCCGGCGCGACGATCTGCTCGCGCTCGCGCGCGAGCGCTCGCCGCGCTACGTGTACTCGATCGAACAGGTGCGCAAGCAAGCGCGCGCACTGCGCAGACTTTCCCCTCTCCAGCTCGCTGGAGAGGGAGGGCGAAGCCAGGGTGAGGATTCTTTCGTGAAAGGCTCCACTCCGATCCTTCCCTCACCCCCACCCCTCTCCCGCAAGCGGGAGAGGGGAGAGAGCGCCGCGCCCGACGATGGCGTCGTCGTGGACCGCTGGCTCTACGCGCTGAAGGCGAACTCGCATCCGGCGATCCTGCGCGCGCTCGGCGAAGAAGGCTTCGCGTTCGAGTGCGTATCGCTCGCCGAATTGAACGCCATACGCACCGCCGTGGCGAACGTCGTGCCCGAGCACATCCTGTTCACGCCGAACTTCGCGCCGCGCGGCGAGTACGAGGCCGCGCTCGACGCCGGCGTGCGCGTCACGCTCGATGCGCTGCATCCGCTCGCCGAATGGGGCGCGCTCTTCGCCGGCCGCGACATTCACCTCCGCGTCGATCTCGGCGTCGGCCGTGGCCATCACGACAAGGTGAAAACGGGCGGCGCGGCGTCCAAGTTCGGCGTCGCGCTCGACCAGATCGACGAGTTCCGCGCGCTCGCGCGAAAACACGGCGCGCGCATCGTCGGGCTGCATGCGCATCTCGGCTCCGGCATCCTCGATCCCGCGCACTGGCGCTCGGTGCACGCCGATCTCGCGAGCCTCGCCGAGACGTTCAGCCGCATCGAATCGCTCGACATCGGCGGCGGTCTCGGCGTGCCGGCGCGGCCCGATGAAGCGCCGCTCGATCTCGCCGCGCTCGGCGAGATGCTCGGCGAGGTCAAGCGCGCGTATCCGCAATTCAACCTCTGGCTCGAGCCCGGACGCTATCTCGTCGCCGACGCCGGCGTGCTGCTCGCACGCGTGACGCAGACGAAGCGGAAGGGCAGCGTGCGTTAC
>DAISJF010000341.1:0-3295 GCA_036821625.1 Rhodanobacteraceae bacterium | reverse complement strand
CGCGGCTCGAGATTCTCGACTTCCTTCGGATAGCGATCGCAGGTCAGGATGATCTGCTGCTTGCCTTCGATCAGTGCGTTGAACGTGTGGAAGAACTCTTCCTGCGTCGTGTTCTTGCCGGCGAAGAACTGGATGTCGTCGATCAGGAGCGCGTCGACCGAGCGGAAGCGCCGCTTGAAGTCGTCCATGTCCTTCTGCTGCAGCGCCTTGACCATGCCGCTGACGAACTGTTCCGAACGCAGATACATCACATTCGTGGCCGGCTTGCTCGCGCGCATCAGGTTGCCGGCCGCGTGCATCAGATGCGTCTTGCCCAGGCCCGTACCGCCGTAAAGCAGCAGCGGGTTGTAGGCGCGCCCGGGATTCTGCGCGACCTGCATCGCCGCGGCCTTGCCGAGCTGGTTCGATTTGCCTTCGACGAAACTCTCGAACGTGTAGTGCGGGTCGAGATTCGCCTCGGGCACGCGACGATCAGCGGCTTTCGCGCTGCGCAGCGGGCGTTCGCCGTTGCGCCCGGCGCCGTTCGCGGCGCCGACCTGAAGATGCACCGACACCGCGTGCCCGGCCAGATGATCGAGCACGCGCTGGAGCTGCGGCAGGTAGCTGTCGCGAACGATCTGCAGCGTGTATGCGTTCGGCGCCCACAGCGTGAGGCCCGCTTCGCTCTCGCGCGCCTGCAGGGGCGCGAGATAGGTTTGCACGTCTTCGGCGCTGAACTCCGCTTCGAGACGCGCCAGACAGCGGCGCCAGAGATCATTCATGACATCGGATTCGGAACCAGCGCGCACCGCGGCGGGTGCGCGCGGATCAATGGAACGGGATCGCCGAGACAGAAGCGGGAGTCTAACCGTCGACAGCATGTCGGTGCCAGCGTTTGGCTTGACACGGTAGCGCGGCGGCGCCTACCATCCGCGCCCTTTTTCCGTTCCTTTCCCGAGAGCTGCCGTCATGGCGACCAAGCGCACCTATCAACCGAGCAACTTGAAGCGCGTGCGCGATCACGGCTTCCGTGCGCGCATGAAGACCAAGGGCGGCCGCAAGGTGCTGAACGCGCGCCGCGCGAAGGGCCGCAAGCGGCTGGCCGTCTCGGTCTGATCGCTGCGCCGGGCTCCTCCAGACGCAAATCTTCCGCATGGGCCGCGCCCGCTTCCCGCACGCGGCCCGCATCGTCAGACCCGCCGATTTCGTGCGCCTGCGCCGCGCCGGCCAGCGCGTCGCGGCGCGTTACTTCAACGCACAGGCCGTCGCCGGCGACGCGGACATTGCGCGTCTCGGTCTCGCCGTATCGCGGCGCGTCTCGGTCGATGCCGTGCGCCGCAACCGGATCAAGCGCGTCGCGCGGGAAAGCTTTCGCCGGATCCGCTCGGACCTGCCTGCGCTCGACATCCTGCTGATCGCTCGCGAGACTGCCGATGCGCAGGACAACGCGACGCTGCGCGCCGATCTCGATACGTTGTGGCCGAGGCTCGCCGGTCTCGCATCATTGAACGGCAGCCGACGCCCCGGCACAATGCGCGCCTGATTTTTTCCGCGTTTCTGCCGTTTCCGCTACGGCGGCGCCCGCCGCCCTCGACCCCAAGCAACGCCACGGCCCGAAACCGGACGTCGTGCCGCTTGCGTGAATCCCGAATATGACGAGTCCCCGCAATCTGCTGCTGATCGCACTTCTGTTCCTGGGCTATCTGCTCTGGGCTCAGTGGCAGGAAGACTACAGCCGTGGCGCCGCCTCCGTGCCGCAAACGCCCGTGGCGACGCCCGGCACGGCTGCGGCCCCGGCAGCTGCGCCGCCGCCGAGCTCGTCGAGCACGCCCGAAATCCCGCAAGCCGGCGCGCCGGGTGCGACAACTCCCGCGCCGCCGACAGCGGCGAACGGCGCGGCTCCCCACGTCGTCGTGACCACCGACGTGCTGCGCGTCGAGATCGATACGCAGGGCGGCAACGTCGTCGTCGCCGATCTGCTCGCGTATCCGCAGGAGCCGAAGGACTATGCGCATCCGGTGCGCCTGCTGGACGACAGCGCGTCGCGCTTCTTCGAGGCGCAGAGCGGTCTCGTCAGCGCAGAGCCTGCGCCGGACCACACCGCGACGTTCACCGCCGAGAAAACCGAATACAAGCTCGCCGACGGCGTCGACAAGATCGAAGTGCCGCTGACCTGGAGCGATCCCTCCGGCATCACCGTGCGCAAGGTGCTCGTGTTCAAGCGCGCGAGCTACGTGATCGAGCAGCGCCAGGAAATCACCAACCGCAGCAGCGCGAACTGGAGCGGCAACGCGTACCGCCAGCTCCAGCGCGTGCCGCCGATCATCGACACGCACGGCATCAAGGCGTACAGCAACACCGAGCGCTACAGCTTCATCGGCGTGGCCTGGTACAACGCGAGCGACAAGTTCCAGAAGGTTCCGTTCGACAGCTTCGCGAAGGACCCGACCCAGAAGGACCCGCTGCAAAAGAGCTTCACTGGCGGCTGGGCGGCGATGCTGCAGCACTATTTCTTCGCGGCGTGGATTCCGGATCCCGCCGAGCTCGACGAGTACTCGACGAAGTTCGTCCCGAACGCGGACGGCCCGCGCTATCTCGTGCGCGTGATGTCGCCCACGATCAGCGTCGCTCCGGGCGAGACGAAATCCGACACCGCGCGCCTCTACGTCGGACCCAAGCTCGCGAGCACGCTCGACGAAGTTGCGCCCGGGCTTTCGCTCGCCGTCGACTTCGGCCGGCTGACCGTGATCGCCGAACCGCTGCACTGGATCTTGACGCAGCTGCACAAGCTCACCGGCAACTGGGGCTTCGCGATCATCCTGCTCGTGCTGCTGATCAAGGCCGCGTTCTTCAAGCTGTCCGAGGCGCAGTACCGCTCGATGGCGCGCATGCGCAAGATGCAGCCGCGCATCGAGGCGCTCAAGGAGCGCTACGGCGACGATCGCCAGAAGATGAACCAGGCGATGCTGGAACTGTATCAAAAGGAAAAAATCAACCCGCTCGGCGGCTGCCTGCCGATGCTGGTGCAGATTCCGGTGTTCTTCGCGCTGTACTGGGTGCTGCTCGAAAGCGTCGAGCTGCGCCACGCGCCGTTCATCCTGTGGATCCAGAACCTCACGGCGCCCGATCCGTATTTCGTGCTGCCGGTGATCAACGCCGCGACGATGATCGCGACGCAGTACCTCACGCCGACGACGGGCATGGACCCGGTGCAGGCGAAGATGATGAAGATCATGCCGGTCGTGTTCTCGGTGATGTTCGCGTTCTTCCCGGCCGGCCTCGTGCTGTACTGGACCGTCAACGGCCTCGCGTCGCT
>DAISJF010000340.1:0-3301 GCA_036821625.1 Rhodanobacteraceae bacterium | reverse complement strand
CGCGCTCGAGCAGGCCGAGCTTCGAGTCAAGCAGCTGCTGGATCCGTCGGCGCCCGAGAGCGCCGTGCCGTTCGACCCCGATACGCCGTAGTGGAAGACCTCGGCACCGAATTGAAGGCGCTCTCGGCACGCGCCGACAGCGTGCTCGCGCGCGTGCTGCCGCGAGAAGATCAACCGCCGACCGAGCTCCACCGCGCGATGCGTTACGCCGTGCTCGGCGGCGGCAAGCGCTTGAGACCGCTGCTCGTCTACGCGACCGGAAAAACGTTCGGCGCGCCACTCGACAAGCTCGACGCATCGGCCGCTGCGGTCGAGATCATCCACGCGTACTCGCTCGTGCACGACGATCTCCCGGCGATGGACGACGACAGCCTGCGCCGCGGCCGTCCGACCTGTCACGTCGTGTTCGGCGAGGCGATGGCGATCCTCGCCGGCGATGCGCTGCAGGCGCTCGCATTCGACGCGCTCGCGCACGACGCCGCGCTCGATGCCGACGCGGCGACGCGCGTCGAGATGCTGCGCGCGCTCGCGATCGCGTGCGGCTCGCACGGCATGGCCGGTGGCCAGGCCTTTGATCTCGCCGCGGTCGGCAAGACGCTGACCGCGACCGAGCTCGAGCGAATGCACGTGCACAAGACCGGCGCGCTGATCCGCGCGTCGGTGCGTATCGGCGCGCTCGCATCCGGGGCCGCCGATCGCGCGACGCTCGCAACGCTGGAACGCTACGGGCACGCCGTCGGCCTCGCGTTCCAGATTCGCGACGATCTGCTCGATATCGAAGCGGGCACCGAGCAGCTCGGAAAGACCGCCGGCAAGGATGCGGCCTCCGCGAAACCGACGTATCCGGCGATCCTCGGCGTCGAAGCGTCGCGCGCGGAGCTTGCCGCGCTGACGGCCGCCGCGCTCGACGCCGTCGAGCCGCTCGGCGCACGCGCAAGACCGCTGCGCGAGCTAGCGCGTTTCGTCGCCGAGCGTTCGAGCTGACGCGTCAGGTCACCAGGCGCAGTGCGAACGGATAGCGGTAGTGCTCGCCCGCGTTCGCCTTGACCGCAGCGATGATCGTCAACACGAGCCAGGCGACGAACAGCCCGCAGCCGAGCGGAATCACGATCAGCAGGCCGACGCCGAGCGTCATGATCGTGAACAGCGAAAGCACGGCCGCGACGATGATGGCCGTGATGTTGAAGTTGAGCGCTTCCTTGGCCTGCTCGCCGGCGAACGGCATGGTGTCGCGCTTGATCAGCCAGACGATCAGCGGACCGAGCACGCAGCCGATCCCGGTGATGAACGCGCTGAACGCGGAAAGATGACCGAGCATCGCCCATGTGCGCTCTTCGCTGACGCTCGGCGTCGGCGTCACCGGTGTTTGCGGCGGCGGTGCGGACGGCGTGACGGTGTCGTTATCGCTCATGCGCGTGCTCCCGTGGTGGCGTAACTCACTATTTCGCAATGGCGCTGCGAATTCAATCGCAGGAAGTCACTAGGTCGTTGGTCATATCCAGCGCGGGCGCGAAATGGCGAGCTCGCGGGCAAGAACCTACTCGCCCGCGACGGTCATTCGCCCGATCAGCATCGATCCGCTGAGGATGTGCGAGCGCGGATCGACGTCGCATCCGATCGCATCGATGCGCATGAACATGTCGCGCAGGTTCGAAGCAATCGTGATCTCCTCGACCGGATACGCGATCTCGCCGTTCTCGACCCAGAAGCCGGATGCGCCGCGCGAATAGTCGCCGGTGATCAGCGAGACGCCCTGTCCCATGAGCTCGGTCACGAGAAGGCCCGTGCCCATGCGCTTGAGCAGTGCCGCGAAGTCCTCGCGGCCGGGCTCGACGACGATGTTGTGCACGCCGCCGGCGTTGCCGGTCGACGCGAGCCCGAGCCTGCGCGCGGAATAGCTGCCGAGGATGTAGCGCACCAGCACGCCGTCCCTGACGAGGTCCGAGTCGCGCGTCGCAACGCCTTCGCCGTCGAACGCGGTGGAACCGTGTCCCCGCGGAATGTGCGGACGTTCGACGATCTGCATCCAGTCGGGGAATATGCGCTTGCCCGCGTGATCGACCAGGAAGCTCGAGCGTCGATAGAGCGCGCCGCCGCTGACCGCCGAAAGGAGATGGCCTATCACGCCGCGCGCGGTTTCCGGCGCGAACAGGACGGGGCACTCGCGCGTCGTGAGCTTGCGCGCGCCGAGCCGAGCGACGCTGCGCTCGGCCGCCTTGCGTCCGATCTCGGTCGCCGGCATGAAATCGCCGGCTTCGCGCACGGTGTCGTACCAGTAGTCGCGCTGCATGCCGGCGTCGTCCTCGGCAATCAGCGCGCACGACAGCGAATGGCGCGTGCCGCGCTCGGTGCCGCTGAAGCCGATCGAGTTCGCGTACGCAGTCATCGACGCGCCGGCCTGCACGGAGGCGCCTTCGGAATTGTCGATGCGCGGATCGAACGCGCGCCCCGCATCCTCGATCTCGATGCCGAGCCGGATCGCTTCCTCGGCTGTGATCCGCCATGGATGCCAGAGATCGAGATCGGGAATCGTACGCGCGAGCAACGCGGGATCGGGCAATCCGTTGGCCTGGTCCTCCTCGGTGTACCTCGCGATCGCGCAGGCGTGATCGATCGTCTGCTCGATCGACTGGGGATCGAGATCTGCCGTGTTCGCCGAGCCCTTGCGCTTGCCGAAGTAGACCGTCACGGAAACTCCGCGGTCGCGCGTGCGCTCGACCGTCTCGACCTCGCCGAGGCGCACGCCGACGCTCAAGCCCTCGTCGATGCTGGCGGCGACGTCCGCCTCACTGGCGCCTCGCGCACGGCAGCGCCGGATCACATCCTCGGCGATCTGCTGGAGTCGGCCGAGGTCGGCCGAGCTGGTATCTTTGTCGATGACCGTTCCGTTCACTGAACCTTCCTGACACCGTGACGCGCCGACGCGCCTTGCCCGGAGAGACGCTGCCGAGCCGCAGCGAGCAACGTCGTGGCGCGCTCGAGATATTCAAGCTCGCCGAGACGCTGGCGACGCTCGGCGACCCTGCGCTCGCGTCCCTTCCGCTAACGGACGAGCTGCGCGACGAAGTGCGGCGCACGCGCGCCGTCACTTCGCACATCGCGCGAAAGCGCCAGACGCAGTATCTCGCGAAAGCGCTGCGCAAGCTCGAAGAGAGCGACCTCGACCCGATCCGGCGCCTGCTGGAGCACGACCGCGCGGAGTCATACCGCGAAAGCGCCGTCCTGCATCGCATCGAAACCTGGCGCGAGCGCCTGATCGAAGAGGGCGACGCCGCCCTCGACGCGCTGCTCGCGCTGCATC